>DASZXF010000075.1:0-5377 GCA_035546055.1 Ktedonobacteraceae bacterium | reverse complement strand
TCTGCGGTCTCTAGGAGAGAGAGGAATTGAGAGGCAGCGTTGGCCTCTTTTCCTCTTGCTCCAGCCCTGGCAGCGTTTGCGGGATGCGTTGGTAGAGGTCGAGCCATCCACTTCGTGCCTTGTTCGCACGTGTGCTGGAACTGGCGGACCATCAACGCCAGTGCTCCTGCTTATCCGTCCGGCTAATGAGATAGAGATGAGAGGCCCGATGGCGTTTCAGACTGCATGACAGATTCCCCCCAGGCTGTCTGGATAAGAACAGGAGGGTGTTTGGACTGCACAAAGTAGCCGCGTCCTGCTGGTAGGGGACTGGCGGCCTGGCCATAGAGCAACTTACCTTCTGAAGGATCACCGCTCATAATCAGCCCGGATGTGCCCATCTCGCGCAGACGCTGGAAAATCGGCTCAAAGCTCGCGCGCGCCATACCTCCCACGCGATGAGTGACGACCAGGTGGAAGCCAATATCACGCCCGTTGAGCAAATAATCGGCCAGTGGAAGTAACTGGCTGCCGCCGGTACCTGAAATCGACTCGTAGTCATCGACGAACAGGAAAAGATGGCGTCCTCCCCAGTTGCGCGTGTGGCGCAACTCGCTCAGTGGAGCACCGGAAGATTTCTCCACGCGTTTCTCCAGATCCGATCTCAGATTGCCGATGCAGGAAGCCAGGGTGAGCGGGTTGTAAGCGTAACTGATCAGGTGCTTGCTCTCGGCGAAATCCAGCAATTGTTTGCGATAATCGATAATCGCAAACGACACCTCTTGCGGTAAATAGCCCTGCTCAAGGCCGCGCATCCAGGTACGCAAGAGAGAAGTCTTGCCGCACTCTGTATCGCCCAGGATGATAAAATGCGGCTCGCGGGCGATGAGATCCACGTAGAAAGGGCTGAGGCGAAATTCCTCCAGGCCAATGGGGATGCCAGAGCGCTTCTCGGCGACCGGCAGTTCTTCCAGGTGTACCAGTGGAGGTAGCATATTGATGGGCGGAGCTGGCTCCCCGCGCCAGGCCAGAGACGCGTGTCTCACAAAGGTTAGCAGAGACTCCTGAATAGTAGCGCTACGTAGATCGCTGCCCGGCTCTATCACTGGCAGCGCCGTTTGAAAGTAGAGCCGATCCCTGGTTGCTCCGCGCCCGGGGACATCTGCCGGGATAGCGGAGGCCGTAGCCTTGCCCAGTTCCGAATCGCTCGGATCGTTCAGGCGAAATTCCAGGCGCGCGCCAATATTATCGCGCACTTTGGGGCGAATCTCCATCCAGCGGTTGGCGGCCAGAATCAAATGCACACCATAGGCCAGGCCACCAGTGACAATTTCGACCAGGGCTGGCTCAAGCTGATCGAAGTCCTGGAAGAACTGGGCGAAATTGTCGATAATCAAAAAAACATCCCCAAAAGGCTCGTCAGCCAGGCCACCCTGCTGGCGCAGAGCGCGGAATGTCGCCATACTCTCGATGCCCCGCTCGCGAAAGAGAAATTCGCGATCCTCTATCACCTTGCGCATCTGGTTGACAATACGCCGCACCTTGTCCCGCTCGGCCTTGCTGGAAACCGCGCCAACATGCGGAGCCTGTTCAAAGATGCGCAGGAGGCCGCCGCCCATGTCGATGCAGTAAAATTGTACGTCGCGTGGCGAATGCGTCATCATAAAGCTGGTTATCAGCGTGCGCAGAAAGGTACTTTTGCCAGCCTGCGGCGCGCCAACCAGCGCCAGGTGTCCGCCGCTGCCGGAAAAATCAAGCCAGAGAGGCTGTTGTTGCTGGGACAGCGGGACATCCAGCAGGCCGACTGGCACGCGCAACTCACCGAAAGGTGGCGCCTCTCCCCAGCAGTGCTCGGCGAGATCAGGCGCCTGGCAGAGGGCCAGAATGTCATACAAAGGAAGCGCCCTGCTCAGCGGAGGTAGCCAGACCTGATGCACCTGTCTATCGGCATCCTGCGGTTTCGTTTGCGCCAGGCGCTCAATCATTACATCCATCTCTGTGCGTAGCTCGCCGGCCTCCACTTCCGCAGAGGCGAGCGTCTGAGGCGACAAAGTGGCAGCATCGACGGCGCCGGGAGCCGTTGCAACTGGCCGGTAGGGGTAAACAGACGCACCATACTGCTCAGCGAGCGCTGGACCTCGGCTGGCACATAGGGGACAGAGACGAGCGCTGTCTTAAACAACTCAGGCGTGTCGGCATCAACTTTGAAATAGCCCATGCCTGGCACCGAAGGCAAAAAGTACGCGTCGGTCGTGCCCAGTACCGTGCGGCTCTCTGAGGCGCTAAACGTGCGCAGGCAAATGCGATAGCGCAGATGGCTCTCCAGTCCTCTAATCCGACCTTCTTCCAGGCGCTGCGTGGCGAACAACAGGTGCAGACCCAGACTGCGCCCGACCCGCCCCATTGTGACAAAGAGGTCCAGGAAGTCGCTGCGGCTGGCGATCAGTTCCGCGAACTCGTCAGCGATGAGCAGCAGGTGTGGCATGGGTTCCATACCGGGATTCATCTGCCACATCAACTGGTACTGCTTAATATTATCCAGATTCCCCGCCTCATGCAGCAAACGCTGGCGTCGCTGCTGCTCGCCCAGCAGCGAGGAATAAACGCGGTCGACCAGCGAGAGATCACTTTGCAGATTGGTGACAATGCCCGCCACGTGGGGAAGCGCGGCAAAGTCAGCAAACGAGGCGCCTCCTTTAAAGTCGATCAGCACAAAATTGAGCAGGTGGGGATCATGAGTAGCCGCCAGCGCGACCACCAGGGTACGCAAAAGTTCGCTTTTGCCAGATCCGGTCGCGCCTACAATCAATCCGTGTGGTCCCATGCCCTCATCGGCGGCCTCTTTCAAGTCGAGGGTCAGCAGACGCCCATCCGCCTGCATTCCAAGGGGCACACGCAAAAAATCGGCTCTGGGACGAGCCTGCCAGGCGCTTTCCTGCGGGTTAAAGGTATCGAGCGAGGGCACAGCCAGAAGATCCAGCAAGCGAATATCCTGCGCAAGATCCTGCGTAGAGCCAGCTTCGACCAGAGTCAAAGGCGCCAGACCGCGAGCAATGCGCTCACCAAACTGGGAAGACACGCCATCGGGTCGTAATCCCTCCAACTGTTCACCGCCATATTTTTTCTCCTCAAAGGTCAGACCACCAATCGGCGAAATGCGCAAACGCGCGGCAATCTGGGCAGGTTCCTGGCTGAGATCTTTCACCAGGCAGAGAATGGTCACCCCGAAAAGCGCGCAGTCGTTAAAGAGGGTCTCCAGTTCTGGCAACTGGCTTATCTCGCTTCTGGGCAGGAAATCATCCAGGATGATAAACAAATGTGGCAAACAGGCCGCCACCGGCAGCATCTCTTTTTTCTTGCCATCCTCTCCCTCGCTGAGTCTGCGCCGGCGTTCCAGCTCAGGCAAGATCTGCTGTTGGAGCAACGCGCGCAAATGCTCCCTGGTATCCGCCAGCATACAGAGCGGCGATGAGATCTCGTTTCCCATCCCTTTCAAACGGCGCAGGCAGCGCGTGTGCGGCAACCATTTTGCCCATTCCCATTCCTTACGTGCTTCTGCGGAAAAAGAGAGCAGACAACGAATATCTTGAGGAGATTGATGGACAGCAAGCTGACAGAGAATTGCGCGGGCCAGAGCGCGAGTGCGTTCCGCTTCGCCGCAGAGGGAAATCACTCCGAAACGGCGCAGAGGAATTACCGCCGAGAGCTTATCCAGGTAACTGTAGTGAGAGACAAGCGCCTCGGCCTGGACACGCAATTCCGGCTGGTGCTGAGTCATGAGCGCGCTGCTGCCCAGGTCCAGGCGTAGAGGACTGCACAGCGGAACCGGCCCCTGGCCGACGCGCACCGCAAGAAAATCCGCATCGGTTGGCCGGCGTTCCCACAGATAGTCACCCTCTAGCGCCCGCCGCGTCAGATCCTCGTAAGAAGGAAAGAGACGTTCATCAACCTGGCGCTGCTTCTGGGCGATCAGCAGGAGATATTTGCGTAAATGTGTGAGGTAATCCAGGTAAGAGGAGCGCTGTTGTTGCAATTGTCTGCGGTTTGAGCGGCGCTGGAAGATGCCCATCAGCAGACCTGAGCCGAGGCTGCACAAGGCCATGGCACCCGCCGCGACAATCAGCAGCGGATTACTGTGATAGGCGAAAACAAAGACCAGCGAACCCAGTCCGCCCACGGCGGGAAGCGCGTACTGCAACCAGCCCATAGCGCCGCTCTGCGCCGGTTGCAGGAGCGGCGGCGCGTTAATCACAATCTCCTCTGTTGGCAGAATCGGAGGGTATTCACGCGCCGGGCGATAGAATGTCGTTTTTTGCATAAACTTGCACTTTCCAGGAACGTCACTCGGCTGGTGTCCAACGCACACCAATCCATCCACTTTGCTTATTTGGCACCACATTGCGACGTGTTAGCCTGGTAACATCAGGCTTGCTTGATATCTGTGCTGGCGCGGTGTCTTTCGCCTGTAACAGGACGACATCGCCATCCAGCACGCCATGATCGTGCAGCGTCCTGGTAATCTCCAGGTTTATACCGGTGCGTTGAAGCACAAAAGTCCACCCGCTCGTCCCTTGCCTCTCCATCGCGGCGGGATTCCGCCCTGGATGGCAGAGATCCAGCAAGAGCGGAAGCAGGTCATTCATCGGAATATCGCCGGGGAGTTCAAGATCAAGCACTCGCCCCGGGCCATCAATGGTAAGCAGTAGCATCTGTGACATGGCAGTAGAACAAAACTGGCTATCGTCGTAGCAACACCGGGCCTACCCGTATCCCTTGCGCGGGCCAGAGAGGCGGGTCTCCCGAAGAACAATCTCTCTGATTACAGGACAAACGAAACAGCCAGGAACGGACACTGACTTTTTTCTCAAGAGGAAGCAGTAAAGAGTGAGCAAAAAGAAGACAGGAAGGAGAAGATTATCCCCCCGGACAGGAATTCACAGATGTTTTGTGAATTACCTGTGCTATGCTCTTGCTACGCCTTCCTGGTACACATTCCCGGAGGAGTATTGCTTGATAGATGAAAGAGAGAAACCATCTTGTTACCAGATATCCTGAATCCGCTCGTCAATGCGCTCACGGGCCTCGAACAAACGTTAAACGGGGCGATTCAGGCGTTGAAGACTGACGACCATGCCATGCGCCAGGCAGAGCAGACGCTCACCGCGTCGGGGCAGGGGTTTGGGGGATTCTCGCAGGTGCGTAGCGGGCCTGCCATTTTTGGGATGTTTTTAGGAACAGCAGCCGACGCCTATACCCGTAGTGTTGATATCAACCTGGCTGCCTCCGATTTCTCCCTGGAAGCGCTCATGTACGTCCAGGCGGTTACATCTGCTGCCGCGCAGAATCTGCAGCCGTGGCTGACTCTTACCAGACCATCTTTGCCCTCGCTGTCGCCAAC
>DASZXF010000074.1:0-6306 GCA_035546055.1 Ktedonobacteraceae bacterium | reverse complement strand
TCTCTTCGACAGTATTGTAGAAATACGGCGAGATGCGCACATGACCTGGACGCTTATCGACGATAATATCGCGCTTGAGCAGTTCTTCGACAATCTGCTCGGGCTGCTCAAATTCGAGCATGACAATGGAGCTGCGCCGCTCAGACTCCAGAGGCGCCCGCACCAGCCAGCCCAGATCACGCGCCCGCATGATCAGATCGTCGGTCAGGTAACGGGTCCGCTCACAAATACGCTCAACGCCAATCTCCTGCACGATGTCCAGACCGCCGTTGGCGGTGTAGATGGTCGGGACGGAGGGAGTGCCCATTTCAATGCGGGTGGCGTCGGGACGGAACTCGAACTCGCGCGTCCTGAACTCAAATTGCTCGCGGTGGCCGAACCAGCCAGCTACGGTCGGCTGGAGCAGGGGCAAGAGTCCCTCGCGAATGTAGACCAGGGCCAGGCCCGGACCACCCATCAGCCACTTGAGGGTACCTGTGACCAGAAAATCGATGTCCTGCGCGGTCACATCAAGGGGAATCTGCCCGGTGCCCTGGTAGTCATCCACCAGCAAATACGCGCCCTTCTTGTGCGCAATATCGGCGACGGCCCGAATATCCTGAATATAGCCGCTGGTGAAAAAGACGCGCGAGGTAGCCACCAGCGCGGTCTGCTCATCGACCTCGCGCTCAAATAACTCGGGCGGGGTGTAAACTCGGTCTGGACTCTCGACGAAGCGGCATTCAACGCCCTGGCGCTCCTTGACCAGCCATTGATAGGCCAGGGTGGGAAAGTCCATATCGGCCATGACGATCTTGTGGCGCGTGCTGTAGTCAAGACCGGTGGCAAGCGCGCTCAAGGCCGTTGAGACGTTGGGAGCGATGGCGACTTCATGCAATTGCGCGCCAATCAGGGTGGCAAACTTCTGGCGCACTCTGGCAATTTCGCCCAGCCAGATATCGTACCAGGCGTGCGCGCCCCATTCGTTCCACGCCGCCGTGAATTCGTTCAAACCCGCCAGGGAGCGTTGAGAGAGCGCACCAAGCGAGCAGCTATTTAAATAGGTCTTTTTTTGCAAAATAGGAAATTCCGCGCGATATGCTAGCAACTCAGGGTGTTCAACTGCCGGCGGCGCCGGATATGGCCTGGATGATTCGGATGATTGCTCGGTAGTCATAATTGCGCCTGCTCCTTCACAAAAAGCGTCTTGACAGCGTTCAGCCCCTACCCCGGCGGCCTGCGTTCCCGCGAGAGGCCCATCCGCTCTGAATCAGACTGTCTCTCTCTATTGTATCTCATACAACGAGGCACAGTGCAGAATTCAGCGCATGAACTGCTCGGCGGCCTGCTGCAAACGGGCTTCACTGCGCGGACCAAAGCCGTAGAGCTGGCGAATACGCTGCTGGCGCGCGGCCTCCCAGAGCTTCTCCGGCGAGTCGATCTCCAGCTCCTGATACAGACGTAGCGCTGTCTGCAAACCGACGAAATGAATAGCCAGCAGGGCGCGCACACCACGCGGCAGAGCCTGCACGTACAGGTCGTTGTAGAAGGTCATGGTGCCGGTTTCCACCAGTTCGGCAATGCGCCGGCGCAAACGCTGGCCCAGCCCCTGAATCGGCAGCGCCTCTCCACGCGCCAGAATCTCGCTGGCCGGCTCCTCCAGGGCCAGGACACCGCGCGCGGCATTGCGATACGCCTGAATACGGTACGGATTGGCGGTCTGAAACTCCAGAATACCGGCGATGTTGGCCAGCACTTCCGCGATCTGGCGATTGGTCACAGCCGGCTTCTCAGGCACCTCCAACTCCAAACCCGGCAAAACCGGCTGCTGCGCGGGCGCTTTTGTCGCTCTGGCTGGCTTCGCGCTGGCGGGCGGAAGCAGGTGAATGGTCTGGGTGAGCTGCATGATGTTCATTGACAATCAGCTCCTTTCCCCTCTGGGGTGGTTAAAACGTTTTTCTGCTATCTATCTATTCTTACCGATGAACGACAAAACGGTAAAATGCTGAGACTTAGTGTCCGCTGTACATTGAATTCTTGTTCTATATTATATCATCTTATGTCAAGAATAGCAAGCCTTTGCGCTCCTGTGGGCTTGCCAGATCGGGCGGAAGCGGCTATGCTAACGGCAAGAACATTTTTGTGATGAGGAAAAAAATGGCCATAGATACCAGTGCCTGGTGGTACGTGGATGGGCAGTGGGTTCATCCAGACCAGGCGAGCATTTCCATTAACGATATTGCGGTGTTGCGCGGCTATAGCGCGTTTGAGGCGCTGCGCACCTATGATCGTCGCCCGTTTCACCTGGGCGAGCACCTGGAACGGCTCTACCGCTCGGCTGAGCTGATTGACCTGGCTGTGCCCTACACACGCGAGGAGATTGCCGGCGTGGTACGCGCGGTGGTAGAGCGCAATACGTATCGGCACGCGGCGGTACGGATGCTGCTGACTGGCGGGGAGAGCGAGGATGGCGTGATGGCAGTCGGCCAACCAAAGCTGATCGTGATGATTGCGCAGTTGGGCGAGCGCGATCCTGAGCGCTTCGCCAGGGGCTATCGCCTGATGACGACGCGCTTACAGCGTGAGACGCCGGAGGCCAAGACCTCCAACTATACGGCGGCCATTCGCGCGCTGAAAGAGGCGGCACGCCTGGGGGCGGATGACGCGCTCTTTGTCAATGAGCGCGGCCAGGTGCAGGAGGCGACGCGCAGCAATTTCTTTCTCTTCCACGGTGATACGCTGGTGACGCCGCGCGATGAAGTGCTGATCGGTATTACGCGCACAGTGGTGCTGGAACTGGCGCGCGGGCGCTTCGCCATTGAAGAACGCCCGATCCTGCTCTCCGAACTGGCCCTGGCTGACGAGGCGTTCGTTACCTCGTCCTCGAAAGAGATTACGCCGGTTCTCCAGATCGACGAGCAGGTGATTGGCAACGGTCAGCCGGGTCCGCGCACAACCGAGCTGGAACAGCGCTTTATCGAGATGGTTGAGCGCGGCGGCTGGGCATAGACGCCTTACACTTCGTGTCCCACGGCCTCCTCGAAGGTGGCCATCTGCCAGCTGGAGGGCATCCACTTAAAGCCCGTGTCGCGCAGGAGACAGGCGACGGGATGTTTCCACTGGCCGATGCGTCCCAGGCTCCAGGAACGATTGACGATGCGAGTCGTGCGTGGGATGCGCAAGGCCTGGTAGAGTTGCAAAGCGACACTGGTGTTATCGGTCTGGACCAGGCAGTAGGCCAGCACCAGGGCATCTTCAAGCGCCTGGCAGGCTCCCTGGCCGAGATTGGGCGTCATGGGGTGCGCGGCGTCTCCCAGCAGAGTGATGCGACCTCGCGTCCAGTGGCGCAGCGGCGGACGGTCGTAGATGTCGTTGCGCAGAATGGCGCTGGCGGGAGTGGCTTCGATGATGGCGGGAATGGAGGGATACCAATCGTGAAAAAGGGAGAGCACTTCATGCTTACGGCCTTCCTGGTGTTCCGGCTCGCCTTCGCGGGCGTTGCGCGTGGCGAACCAGTAATAGCGGCCCTGCGTCAGCGGCACCAGTCCGAAGCGCACGCCGCGTCCCCAGTACTCGCCAACGCGGATCTTCGCGGCCAGCGGCGGAGTTGTCACCCCGCGCCAGGCCGTATAGCCGGCGTAACGTGGCTTTTCCGCGCCGAACAGGAGTTCTCGAATCAGCGAGTGAATGCCATCGGCCCCGATCAAGGCACTGCCGCGCATGGTGCTGCCATCGGAAAAATGCACCTGCACGCCGCTGTCGTCCTGCTCAACGCCGCTGCACGTCTTGCCCAGGGTGAGCGTATTGGGGCCGACTGCCGCGCTCAGAGCGTACTGGAGATCCGAGCGATGGACAGCCAGGTTGCAGGCGCCAAAGCGATTGAGCAGCTTGTCAGAGGAAATTGAAGAAAGTCTGGCCCCCTGCCAGGAGTAAATAGTGCCGGCATCAATGGTACTGGAGGAGTTCACTACATCCTCCAGACCCAGCTTGCGGAGCGCCTTGACGGCATTAGCCCACAGGGTCAGGCCCGCGCCCACTTCACCCAGGGACGCGACCTGCTCAAAAACCCTTACTTCAAGGCCCGCACGTTTGAGCGCCAGCGCGGCGGCCAGCCCTCCGATACCACCGCCAATGATAATGACTGGCTCTATCTTACCCATGCGTCTTTATGACCGCTCCTTATTGCGTTTCCACCTGATCTTTTCGGTAAAACACGTGCATCCTTGCTCGCGTGGCGGGCGGCTCCGGTCAACGGTTTTTCCGATCCGCTTCAGGATACTGAAATCAGAACGCTGAAATGATGATCCATGCACAAGCACGCTGGCAGATGAGCAGGTAGTCAGGCCAGACCCGTCGCGGCCAGCGTGCTCAAAGGCAAACATCCACCTGAGCAGAGGCGCCGGCGAAGTCGAGATTCCAGGCCGACTTCGCCGCACCCGCGTCTGCTCAGACAGTCTTAGCTGACCGAATGAGCCGTGGCCGCGACGCCCGCGACGGTGCCGATGGCCTCGGCCAGAATGTCCAGGCCGCGCTGCAATTGCTCATCGCTGACATTCAGGGGCACCAGGACACGGATGACGTTGCCATACATACCCGCGCTGATGAGGATCAGGCCGCGCTGATGAGCCGCCGCCAGAATGTCGGTGACGGCCTGGGGATCAGGCTCCCTGGTGGTGCGATCCTTGACGATCTCCATGGCGAGCATACCGCCCTGCCCACGCACATCGCCGATCATGGGATACTGCTTCTGGAGATTCAGGAAACGCTCGCTGGCGATGCGGCCAATCTGGCGGGAACGCTCGGCCAGGTCTTCACGCTCGAAGATATCGAGCACAGCCAGCGCGGCGGCGCAGGCCACCGGATTCCCGCTATACGTTCCGCCCAGCGTCCCCGGAGGAGGCGCGTCCATAATTTCGGCGCGTCCGACCACGCCGCTGAGCGGCATACCGGCGGCCAGCGATTTGGCGATAATCATCAGATCCGGCTCCACGCCGTCGTGATTGACCGCGAACATCTCGCCGGTACGGCAGAAGCCCGATTGAATCTCATCGGCGATAAAGAGGATGCCGTGTTCTTCGCACAACGCCTTGAGCGCCGGCAAAAATCCTGGAGGGGCCGGCATAAAGCCGCCTTCGCCCTGCACCGGCTCCACAATCACCGCCGCCACCTGGTCAGGCGCCACCTCGCCGATAAACATGCGTTTCAGTTCAGCCAGGCAGGCATCTGAGGCCTGGCTGGGCGTCATATTCATGCGATAAGGATAGGGAAAAGGCGCGCGATAGACTTCCGGGGCATAGGGACCAAAACGATATTTGTAAGGCTTGACCCTGGCTGTCATCGACATGGTAAGCAACGTGCGCCCGTGATAGCCATTGTCAAAGACAATGATGGCAGGCCGCCCGGTCGCGTAACGCGCGATTTTGACTGCGTTCTCCACGGCCTCGGCGCCGCTGTTGAAGAAAATAGCCTTTTTGGGAAAGTTGCCGGGCGCCAGGCGGGTAATCCGCTCGGCGAGTTCCACGTATGGCTCATACATGACCACGCTAAAACAGGTATGCACAAACTTCGCGGCCTGCTCGGCGATGGCCTGGACCACTTCGGGACGCGAATGACCAACATTCATCACCCCGATACCGCCTGCGAAATCGATAAAGCGGTTGCCATCGACATCCTCGATGATCGCCCCATCGGCCTGCGCCGCGAAAACGCTCATCGTCGATGAGACGCCACGCGCAACATACTGCTGGCGCCGGGCCTGTAATGTACGTGATTTCTCTCCGGGAATCCCCAGATACGGCATTGTGTCCGACATAAAGCCTCCTAGATTGGGATGACAGCACAGATGAGAACAGAGATGCCTGGGCATATACACCTTCTCATCCACCATTCTACCATATCCAGCAGACTACCTGAACAATCCGAGGCTCGGCCCCAGAGCTATTTCCTTCTCCCCTATGCGGTAAACGGCGCAGACCATACACGTTTTACTATGCTAAAGCGGAGAGATCTGCTTTATCGGGTATGACCTGATAAAGCAGACCTCTCTGGCCAGGAATGCAATGGACGCAAGGTTTCACTGTGATGATTAATGGACGGTGACGGCAATGGTCTGCGCGGACGTGGCGCCGCTGGTGCAGGTGTACTGACCGGCCTTATCGAACTGCACCACCTGCTGTTCGTCTTTGTCTACTCGCAGGTTGCCTTCCGCGATGTCGGCGGAGGGTTTGCAGGTAAAACTGAGCGTCTGGTCGGTGTTATTGAGCAGAGCAATGGACTGACCTGCTTTGATGCTCACGCTTTTGGGGGTGAGTTCATACGCCTCTGGCT
>DASZXF010000073.1:0-2420 GCA_035546055.1 Ktedonobacteraceae bacterium | reverse complement strand
GAGCGTAGAACAGGCGGCGGTGAGCACGCTGGAGGAGCCAGTATCGCGCCGTCAGTGGCCGATCTATGCCCTTTTTCTGGGGAATACTGTCTCGAATATTGGCGATATGCTGACCTTTCTGGCGATTCCCTGGTTCGTTCTGCAAACGACGGGGAGCGTGGAACAGGCGGGCATTACGGGCTTCTTTTCAGCCTTGCCTACCGTTCTCTCGGCCTTTTTTGGCAGCGTGGTGGTTGATCGTCTGGGCTACAAACGCACCAGCGTACTGGGCGATATTCTCTGTGGCCTGACGGTTATGCTGGTCCCGTTGCTCTACCACACAGTCGGGCTAGCTTTCTGGCAATTGCTGGCGCTGGTTTTCCTGGGCGGTTTGCTCAGGTCGCCGGCGAATACGGCGCGCTGGTCGCTGGTGCCCGACCTGGCGAAGCTGGCAGATATGCGCCTGGAGAGGGCGAACGCGTGGAATGATGGCTCCAGGCGCGGGGCGAATTTCTTCGGCGCGCCGCTGGCGGGCATGCTGATCGCCGTAATCGGCACCAGCAATCTGCTCTGGCTGGACGCGGCCTCGTTCGCTTTTTCCGCGCTCCTGATCGGCCTGGCCGTCCCATCCCTCGCGCCCCGGCGCGGCGTGGATGCGCCTGGCAAATCCCCGCGCGGCTATTTCGCGGCCCTTGGCGAAGGTCTGCGTTTTATCAGGCTGGATGGGGTTATTCTGACCATCATTCTGGTGGTTATGGTCACGAATATGGTCGATGACGCGTATTCCTCGGTGGTGGCGCCCGCGTATGTAATGAGCACCTTTCACAGCGCGGTTCCTCTGGGCATGATGATTTCGGTCTTTGGCGGCATGGCCTTTCTGGGCGCGGCGATTTTCGGCGTGGTCGGACACCGTTTCCCACGTCGCCTGACTTTCGGCATCGGCTTTATCATTGGCGGAGCTTTGCGCTTCTGGGTTTTGCTGTTCGCCGCCCTGCCGTTGATTCTTGGCTGGTACGCCCTGGCCGGGCTGGCGATTGGTCCGATTAACTCGCTGCTCTCTACCACCTTTCAAGAGCGCATCCCGCCCACCATGCGCGCGCGCACCTATGGTTTGCTGGACGCGAGCACGATGGGCGCGATGCCGCTGGGCACCTTCGCCAGCGGCTTTGTCGTGACATGGCTGGGCTTGCGGACCACGCTGATCGCCATGAGTGTACTCTATCTGCTGGCCACGCTCTCCATCCTGGTCAACCCCGCCTTGAAGCAGATGAACCGCGTGGCTGCCGAACAGGTTTAGCCTGCCCAGGCAGCCTGCGCGCCTGAGGTGGCTTTGACGCAGGCGACAATCACGCTGATGTTGTCTTTGCCTCCGCCATCGAGCGCGGCCTGAACCAGCGCGGCGCTGGTCTGCGTGGGCTGACTGGCTGTGTTGGCGATGATGTCCTGAATATCATGGTCGCGCACCATCTCCCAGAGGCCATCGGAGCAGAGCATCAGCACATCGTCGGGCTGCAAGGCCAGGATGAACTTATCCAGGTCTTCGCTGGGATGATGGCCCAGGCTGCGATAGATTTCATTGCGCCGGGGATGGGTATAGACCTCTTCCGGCTTGATCAGGCCATTCTCGACCAGGCGGGCGACGGTCGAATGATCGCGCGTAATCTGCGTCAATCCGCTGCTGGAGCGGTAGAGGTAAACCCGGCTATCTCCGGCGCTGACGATATACGCGGTGGTATTAATCACCAGGGCCGCGACAATGGTTGTCCCCATGTCAACCCCGGCCTGGCGATTGCGCTGGTAAACCTCCAGATTCGCGTGGTGAACCCCCTCGGCCAGCAGTTCCGCGTAGTTGTCGTCAGTCGGTCCGTAAATCACGGCGGGCATGACGCTTTTGCTCAAGGACTGCGTGACGAGATTGCTGGCCTCCTGCCCGTTTTCGTGACCGCCCATGCCATCGGCTACGACGAAGAGGCCGACTGGACAGGCATTACCCCGCAAGAAGCGCGTATTTTGCAGCGCGAGCAAACTGTCCTCATTTGGCTTGCCCCTGCGCTTCAAGCCCACATCCAGCCCGGTGCTGACAATCAGTTGCAGGCTCGCGCTCAGGCGGGCCTCCGCTTCTCTCCTGATCGGCGGCGGCGCGAGCGGAACAGGCTCCCTGGTCGGCGGCGTCATGGGCATGGTGGACACCAGCTCGACGGGCGCGGGCGGTTCCATGGGAACGGTTGAGATAAGCTCAACCAGCGATTGCATAGCGCTTGGCTCCGCCGTTACTCCAGTTCCGGGCCGGACCGGCACGGCGCTCGGCGCGCTGGCTTTGGGAAGCGGCTGAATCTGAGAGGCCGCTGGCTGTCGCGACGACTCAGACTGAGCGGGCGCTGGCAATGGCGATACCGGGAAAGGCGCCTGCGGTGGCTGAACTGGCGCGCTCATTGGCTGCG
>DASZXF010000072.1:0-10991 GCA_035546055.1 Ktedonobacteraceae bacterium | reverse complement strand
CAGAGGCCGATTTGTAGCGATATTCCACATTTTCAAAGGCGAGCACCGGCTGCTCTTTCGCGTCAGGCGTGCCGCCCCCGGTGATGATCGGACGCACCAGCAAATCGCCTACCGTGGTCTGAGGATCAAGGGTGCGCAGAGTCGCGGCGATGGGCAATTTGACCTGCGTGGGATCGGCGACCTCCAGAAAAGCAGCCGTATCGCCGAAGAAGACCTGGCGCCCCTCGCGCATGAGCAGCACTTTGTTGGGATTGAGATGCAGCGCCTCCTCGACGCGATGCTCGACAATTACCACAGTGCGCCCCTGGCCGCGCAGCCGCTCGATCAGATTCTCCAGTTCTTCCACGGCGCGCGAGTCGAGATTGGCAAAGGGTTCATCAAAGAGAAAAATGCCCGGCTCCATGACCAGCAGACCGCAGGCTGCGACCTGCTGGCGCTGCCCACCGGAAAGAGTGTGGGTGGCCTGGTGCTGGAAACGCTCCAGGTGCATCTCGCTCAGCACTTCAGCAATGCGCTGGAGCATACGCGGACGCTGCACGCCCAGATTTTCCATGCCAAAGGCGACCTCTTGCTCGACGGTGTTGCCCAGAATTTGCTTGTCGGGATCTTGCAGCATGGTCCCGACAAGACGAGCCAGTTCGCGCAGACTCAGACCCTTTGTCGGGCAGCCCTCCAGGCGAATCTCCCCGCGCATAAAACCCTTGTAACTATGGGGGATCAGACCGTTCAGGCATTTGAGCAGCGTACTCTTGCCGCAGCCGCTGGGGCCGGCAATCAACATGAGTTCGCCGGCAGGCAATTCAAAGGAAATATTCTCAATCGCGCCTTTTTGCGCCTGAGCTTTGGAGGTGGCGGCGGCGCCTGGCTCGTCGTCCTCCACGCTGCGATAGCGAAAACTCAGACCGCGCACGGAGATTGCCGGAGCAATAGGGGTGTCTGTCTGGTTCGATGGGTCAATTGTCATGAAAATCCGGCTTCCTCTCGCTCTCTGCGCGCCACCCGGTCAGCACTTGCGGGCCAACAGGTGGATGTGTTTTGATATAGTTATGCTTTATTTTACTGAAGCTTGACTTGCTCTGTCAATGGAAGGAAGCGGAGTTCTCGCCGAAAAAAAGCCGGCAACGCGATCTTTATCAGAACGCGGGAAAGGCTTCCAATCTGGCATGATTATCTGTCCCTGTGTAATCTCGCACCTTCCGGCATTGACGAGAACAGGGCAAATTGGCTATCATAACAGTGAAAACCTGATCTTATTTGTCAACTATGCCTTTTGTATAGGATGACCGGAGTAATAAGTCAGGTACAGCTATCACGCGCCGGGCATGATAGCATTTCAGTTCCTTGTATTTGTTCTTATCACCTGTTTTTCCGAAAGGATTCCCGCACATGGCTTACGAAGAAGGCGCGAACATTGAGGAAGAGTCCTCGATTGTCGAAACCTCACCGTCTCGCTTTTCCTGGGGCATTGGTGTACGCCAGGTCGTGTACATCGCGCTGGGCATCGCGTTGTACGCAATTCTGAGCATCATTTTCAATCTGATCCAGTTGCCGAACGCGGCTGGCGGAGCCATTTCCCTGCGTCCTGGTATTGTCATCCCCTTATTTTTCGGTGCCTTCTTTGGCCCGGTGGTCGGCTTCCTGGTCGGCGGAGTAGGCAATGTGCTGGGCGACCTGATCAGTTACCACAGCTTCTACTGGAACTGGGATCTCGGTAACGCCCTGGTCGGCGGCATCGCTGGCCTGCCTGTGCTGCTGACGGCTGGCCGCTACAGAAGTGTGCGCAACGTGGTCATCGCTGAAATCGGCAGCCTGATCGCCATCGCCGTGGGCATGGCCTTCGCGGCTTACACGGATGTCTGGGTTTCGCAAATCAACGTTGGCGCGGCGACCAGCGAGTTTGTCGCCGCTGGCATCCCCGACGCCATCAACGGCCTGATCCTCCTGCCCATCGTCATCGCGGCTTACAACGCGGCGGTCAGAGGCCGGGGTCGCGGCTAAACGCAACTGCTGGCTGGCTCAGATCGGCCACAGGTGAACAGGGTAGCAGTCTGCCGCCCTGTTCACCTTGCCGGTATTGTATCCGCCGAGTTCGGAGAGACACTCAATGCTCATCAATTTTCCCTATGTCGAACGCGACTCGTTTGTGCATCGCCTGGACCCGCGTACCAAGCTGATCATTCTCTTTGTCTATATTTTTCTGGTGGCTATGTCGTCCAATGTCTGGTTTATGCTGGGCGCACTCCTCCTTTCTATCCTCTACTACAGCCTGGCGCGTCTGACCTGGGCTGAGACAAAGACGGCCTGGGTCTACATTATGGTGCTGGCCTTCGGCCTGGTTATTCTCAACTATTTCATCACCGCTGGCTCGGTTGTCCAGGGCGTCGATCTCTCGCATCAGCACATTCTGGCCAGCATTCCGTTTTTTCAGTTTACAGGCAACGCTCCTTTCGTCACCGGCGGACCACTAATTTTTAGCGTGGAGAGCATTACCTTTGTGATTACGCAGTTAATGCGCAATGTCGGCATCGGCCTGTTTGTCATCCCGGTCTCTTACACCATCGACCCGGCTGAGATGGGCGTTGCTTTGCGAGGTATGGGACTGTCCGACAATATCGCCTATGCCATCGATCTCTCGCTGCGCTTTTTGCCGACCATCGCGCGCGATTTCACCGTGACCTATGATGCGCAGCGGGCGCGCGGCTTTGAAGTGGAAAAGCTGCGCAGCGGCGTTATCGGACGTATCGCGCGCCTGGCACCGTTGATTGTTCCGGTGATCATCGGCTCAATCGTCGATTCCGAGGATATCATCAGCGCGATGGAACTGCGCTGCTTTGGCGTGACAAAGCGCACCTGGCTGCTGCAACTCCATCCACGCTGGATTGACGGCGTGTTGATCTTCGGCAGCCTGGCCCTTTTCCTGGCAGCGGCACTGATCAATATTCTGGGCAATTTCGTCCCTATGGCCTGGTTCCCCGGCTTTACGTTTTTCCATAGCCAGGGCATTCCGCCTTTCCTGCTGCCCTGAATGGACAAAAACGCCTGACCGTTGTTTCTTCATCTATCCCTTCGTCCAGGGCGAGAGCGATCCGCTTGCCACAGCAGATCGATCCGCTTGAGGATGCTAAAACGAAAGGATCGCTTTTACTCGTATGCTCGATCAGACTCAGCAGTGGCAACCGCTCTGGTGGGAAGAGACGCCGCAGGGCGCCAGGGTGCGCCTGCTCGATCAAACTCTCCTGCCGCTGGAAACTGTTTACCTGACCCTGGGGAACGCGGAGGAGGTGGCTGAAGCCATTCGCGCCCTGCGTGTGCGTGGCGCGCCGGCCATCGCAGCGGCGGCGGCCTTTGGCGTGGTGCTGGGCTTGCGAGAACAGATCCAGGTACATGGGACAAAGCTCAGCGTAGCGGAGGCCCGCGCCTGCGCGGAGTCCGTGGGCGCGCTGCTGACCGCCACACGTCCCACAGCGGTTAATCTGGCCTGGGCGGTCAAACGTCTGCTCAGGCGCGCAGACGCGCTGCTGAATGAGCTGGACACGGCGGAAGATCTGGCCCGCCTGCTGCTCGACGAGGCGCAGGCCATTGTGCGGGAGGATCGCGCAGCCTGTCAGCGCATGGGCGAGCTGGGCGCGGAGCTGATCGCCGAGGGCGATACGCTGCTGACGCACTGCAATACGGGCGCGCTGGCGACCATGGGCATCGGGACGGCGCTGGCCCCTTTTTACATAGCTCATCGCGCCGGCAAGCGCATTCACGTCCTGGTGGACGAGACGCGCCCGGTACTGCAGGGCGCGCGGCTGACGGCCTGGGAACTTCAGCGGGCGGGCGTGCCGCTAACCCTGATTACCGACAACATGGCGGCGTCTTTTATGCGCCAGGGCCGCGTCCAGGCCGTGTTTGTCGGCGCGGATCGCATCGTCGCCAATGGCGATGTCGCTAATAAAATCGGCACGTACTCCGTGGCGGTGCTGGCCCGCGCCCATCAGATTCCTTTCTACGTTGTGGCCCCTACCTCAACCTTTGATTGCTCGCTGGCGTCGGGCGAGGAGATTCCGGTAGAGCAGCGCAATCCCGCCGAAGTCACGAGCATACGCGGCATGGCCATCGCGCCTGTCGGAGTGCAGGTGGCCAATCCGGCCTTCGATGTCACGCCACACCAGTACGTGAGCGCGCTGATTACCGAAAAGGGGATTTTTCGCCCCCCGTATGATGTGGCCTTGCGGCACGCGTGGTAAAAAGAGAGTGAGAATGCTATGAGTACGATTCATCGAGCCGCCGCAGGAGAGAACGGCGAATTGCGCTGGCAGGGCGTACCGGTGCGGGCCTACGGGCCGGAGAACAGTGGCGCGGACAAAGCAACCCGCCAGATTATGATCGGGACCGAGGAAAATTCCGGCAATTTCCATATGCGCTATTTCGCGGTCCAACCGGGCGGCTACACCTCGCTCGATCAGCACGCCCACGATCACGGGGTCTATATGCTGCACGGACGCGCTCGCCTGCGCCTGGGCGACGAGGAGCACGAACTGGGTCCGGGCGATGTGGTCTATATTGCGGGCCATGAGATCCACCAGTTCTTTACCCTGGGAGACGAGCCTTTTGGCTTTCTCTGCATTGTTCCGGCAAAACGATGAAAGAAGGTCGCCATATGCGCGCGGTTGAGTATCACGCGAATGATGATGTACGTGTTGTTGAGCTTCCTCGCCCGGAGATTGGCGCAGGCGAGTTGCTGGTTGAAATGCGAGCCTGCGGGATTTGCGCGTCCGATGTCATGGAATGGTACATGAAGCCGCGCGCACCGCTGTATCCGGGTCATGAACCAGTGGGAACGGTGGTCGCGGTCGGCGCGGGGGTTGAGCAATTCGCGCCGGGCGAGCGCGTCTTTATCCATCACCACGTTCCCTGCATGGTCTGCCACTTTTGTCAGCGCGGCGCCTTCTCGCAGTGTGCGACCTTTCGCTCCACTCGCCTGCATCCGGGCGGACTGGCCGAGTATATCCGCGTACCTGCTCCCAATGTCGAGCGCGATGTGCTGGCCCTGCCCGCCGATCTCTCCTTTGAAAGCGCAACCCTGATTGAGCCGCTGGCCTGCTGTCTGCGGGGCATCGAGCGCGCTAATCTGCGAGCGGGCGATACGGTCTGCATTCTGGGCGCGGGCAGCAACGGACTGATGCTGGCGCAACTGGCACAGCAGCGCGGCGCGACCCGCGTGGTAATCGTCGATCCAATCGCCTATCGGCGCGAGCACGCGCGCGCCATCGGCATCGATTACGCGCTCGATTTAACGGATGATCTGCTGGCACAGCTTCTCGAACTGAACCAGGGGCGCAAACCCGATGTCGTCATCGTCACCCCCTCGAAGATCCCCGCCATGCAGCAGGGCTTGAGCCTGGTCAGTCCCGGCGGCACGCTGCTGCTATTCGCTCCACCTCAGCCACAGGATGTGCTGCCGCTGACGCCACATGCGCTCTTTTTCCAGGAAATCACCCTGCGCACCAGCTATTCCGCCGGACCTTACGAGACGCGCCTGGCCCTGGAATTGCTGCGTACAGGCCGGCTGCGCCCGGAGACGATCATCACCCATCGCTTCAGCCTGGACGAGGCACCCCAGGCCTTCAAGCTGGTCGCTAACCCCGGCGAAGCGCTCAAGGTGGTCATCACGAGAGAAGATGAGCCGCGAGGGTAGGGAAAGCATGGAACGTGTATCTACGCAGCGAGAAACGGTACAGGTGCGGGGAATACCGGTGTGCTACGAGGTCGCGGGTCAGGGAGAACCGCTGGTCATGGTGCATGGCTTCGCCGAATCCACCCGCGTCTGGTACCGCAATCTGCCGGAACTGAGTGAACACTATCGCGTATATCTGGTCGATCTGCCCGGCTTCGGGTCCATGCGCCGCTTTCATCGCCATTTCCGGCTGGCTGAACTGGGCGCCTGGCTGGATAGCTGGCGGCAGGCGGTTGGTCTGGAGGAAATCGCCCTGGTCGGGCACTCGATGGGCGGCTACATCGCCATGGCCATGGCGGCAGAACGCCCGGAAAAGGTCAAACACCTGGCCCTGGTCGACTCGTTAGGCGCACCCTTACAGCGCTCAGTGGTCCGCCTGATGGGTCCGGCGCTCAAAGCCATCGCCCGCGCAACCCCCTCTCCCTGGCTCGCCATGAGCTACGACTCGCTGCGCGCCGGCCCGCTCACGCTCTGGCGAGTATCGCGCCAGATTGTCACCCTCGACACCAGCGCAGTGCTGGCCGCCGTCAACGTGCCCACACTGCTGATCTGGGGCGAGAACGACGACCTGCTTCCCTTCGACCTTGGCCGCCAGTTACACACCCACCTGTCCCAGGCACGCCTCTGCGTCATTCAAGGCGCCAACCACTTTTGCATGTATGAACAACCCGACCTCTTTAACCAGACCCTCCTGGCCTTTCTCCGTGATCAGCATGTGGGCGTGGAAGTAAAACTAAACGCAGAATAAGCGCCAGGAACCGGCCTCTCACCTCAAACCTTCCCGGCCCGCGAGACGAAGCCAGCCAGATACAAACGCGCACCTGCCACCCATACCCACCGGGAAGGGGTAACAGACGCGCAAAAAAAGAGCGAGCTAAAGCAGGTTCAACGCTTTGCCGCTGGTACGTGGAGTGGGAACTGGCTCATGCGCAATGGTGTAACCGGCATCGTCGAGAGTGGCCTCGATTTGCTCCATGGAGAGCTGAGCGGAGTCATAGCGCAGATGAACGCTTTTGCCTGCAATGTCGGTAGAAACGGCCTCGACACCAGGCAGAGCGCCCAGCGCGGTATTTATCGTGTGAACACAGTGCTGACAGCTCACATCGGGCACTGAAAGCACAACATCCTGTACGGTTGACATGGCATTACCTTTCTTTCCTTAACAAACTGTTGTTCCGTCAGCGGTTTCCGGCCAGATTGTAGAGCTGCACCAGTTCTTCAATGATCTCCTCGCCTTTGCCGCTGGCAATGCCTTCGGGGACACAGGAATGCAGATGGCCTTCGACAAGCAGACTCTCCAGCTTCTCAATCGCCTTGCGCACCGCATAGGTCTGCCGCAAGATATCCACGCAATACTTATCCTCTTCAATCATTTTGCGGATTCCGCCCAGGTGCCCTTCGATGTAATTGAGTCGCTTGAGAACCTCGTGCTTATCTGCCTTCATGATACCCGGTCTCCTTTCAGTTCCATAACCCACCAGGGGGGGGTTAGTGATACTATATCACAGAGCGCCCGGGGGAATCAAGAGGGGTTCAGGGGGACTATTGCAGCCATTTTTCCATAAAAACCACGTCGCCGCTCTGGAAGCCAAGTTTGCCATAGAAGCCCAGGACGCCGGTGTTGTCGCCCGCGACCAGGAGATTGATCTTGAGGCAGCCCCGCGAGCGCAGACGCTCCTCGACCAGGGCGACCAGAGCCTTCCCGATGCCATGCCGCTGGCACGCTGGCTCGACTGCCAGGTGATTTACCCAGCCGCGCCTGCCGTCGAAGCCTCCCAGAACCGCGCCAATCACGCTATCCTGCCCATCAACGGCCACCAGGAAAAGGTCCGCGTCCCGCTGCAAGCGCTGGCTGATGCCCTCGCGGCTATCGGATGGTCCAACTTTGATGCCGGCCCGCAGCCACAAATCGATGACCTGTTCATAATCGTCCATACAAAAAGGACGCAGTTGAAATATACTTTTTTCCGTTTGGGGTGCCTGCTCTACTGACATAGCGCTCGCAACAACCTTTCCTGAATATACCAGCGAGACGATTATGCTTTCCTTCAGCATACCTCAGCCTTCGGTGGATAGCAAGGAAAAAGCTGGCAGGACAGAAAAAAGGCATAAAAAGCGCAGCCGGGCTACAGGGTTGTGGAGAGATGGCGCTGCTTCCTGTAACCCGGCTGCGCGTTGCCTGAGCTGGCTAATAGCCGCTGTATGTCGAGGTCGGGGTCGGCTGCGCACCACCGCTGCCGCTGCCAACAGCCTGCAAATCGGGCGTGGCGACGAACCAGACTCCGCCAACGTTCTGACCGCTGACCTGGCCCGCGCTGGTGTCACTGGCGAAGGTATAGAGTGGATGGCCCTGGTACGTGACCTGCATGCCATTGACGTTCTGGACCACGCTCAAGGTACCGGGCAGAGGAGAAGAACTGGTGGGCGTCCCGCTTCCGCTAAAAAGCAGGGGAGGCCACGCCTGGGCGCATCCACCGCTACAAACCGAAGTCGCCGTATCATTGCTGCGGTAATAGAGCGCCATGCCTTTTGTATCGGTCAATATAGTTTCACTCTTACCGCCGACCGTAGCACTGGCTGTCTGGACGACAGCACTTGAGCTACTGGCTGGCGTTGGCGTGGGTTGCGAGGTGGGGACCGGCGTCGCTGTCGGCGAAGAAGCGGTGCCAGTGCTGGCGCTATTGCCGCACGCCGCCAGCAGGACGAGCAGCAACAAAGACGCCAGCGAGGCGAATAAACGACGTTTGACAACCATAGTATTACCTCCTGAGAAAATAGCCGTTCTACGACAAATGGTACATGCCCGCGAATGACCTTCACGGCGGGCTGGCATTCCTCTTAGAGGATAATACGCTGCCGGGTAACAGGCCGACGGCCTTATTCCTCGGCCTGTTGTCCCTCGGTCACGTCGGGCAAAGGCGCGGCACAGTTGCCGCAGAAGTGAGCTGGCACGACGGTGGCTTTACAATGCGGGCAAATCATCAAGGCGAACATGGGACGCGTATCGCCGCTCTTGCGGGGCGCTTCCTCAACGGGTTGAGCTTCTGCAGGCGCAGCCGGCGCCTCTGGTTCTGCTACTGGCTGCTCGGCCACCGGTGGCTGAGGAGGCGCGACGTTGAAAGGCGCGTGACAGGAGTGGCAGCGAGGCGCACCTGGATGGTTGAAGGCGCCGCAATAGGTACAATAAAAGCCCTGGGGAGCATGAGGCCGGTAGCCCTGCTCCGCTCCCGTCTGCATACAGTACCCGTCGATGGTGTTCCAGACATCATGAGAAAAGCCCGAACCCGACAGGCCTTGAAGCAAGGGGAACAGCAACAAGGGCGGAAAAAAGAGCGCGCCCAGCAGCATACCGGCCAGACCTGCTTCGTCGATATCCAGCCAGTCCGAAGCGCCCATTTCCACCCGCAGACCGCCCGCGATCCCGGAAATATGCACGCCAATCGCCCGGTGGCCGCTGCTACTCCAATCGCTGGTGCGCATAATCTGCACCACAATCCGCTCTCCCTGGACAATCTTCTGCGCGACCGTATGCCGCTGCGGATAATAAAAGGTCGGCTGATGGTACACACCCACCAGATAATCCGCCAGAGCGTGCGGGCTCAGATGCCCATAATAAACACGTTGATCCATGTTATATCTTTCCTTCCTTCGTCAGTCCTATCATCTTTTGCTTCTGTCATCTTAAAAGCATAGCCGATAAACTTCATCTTGTTGGTAGGTCATTTGTCACATACCAGCAGATTTACTTTCCTATTCTATAAGACTCTTGCGATAGAGGTCATCCCTGATTTTCGAGCATCATGGCAGATTTCTCTGGCACCCCAAAGCCAGGGTTTTTCTGTTTTTCCGTTTTGCCTTTGCTGCCTCCATGAGTCCTCCCCCCTTTTTCTGAGGCGGCCTCAAGCGCTGGTGGCGCCCCGCACCTCATCCTTTCCCTTGGGGTGGGGAAACGCGCCCTTGCGCTGGAAAAAGTGGGGAGGACTGATAAAGTTTGAAGAATGATGCAGGGCCAGCCGGGCGCAGTCCGGCTGGCCCTGCATCATTCTTCTTTTTTGGGGGGGAGGCATGGCGAGCAACAGAAGGAAAATTATCAAGAGAGGAAAAAGCGATACGTGAAAAGGCCTTGCCTCAAAGCCACACCTGATACGGGCAGGGATTGACCGTGATATGATAAAGCAGAAACAACGTCGTCCTTACTCAAGGAGGAAGGTATGTCTTTACTCGATCTCACTCCCGATCAGCTTCTCTCCACCACGCGCGCGGTGCGCAAACGCCTGGATCTGACCAGGCCGGTTGAGCCGGAACTGATCCGTGAATGTGTGGAAATGGCGGTTCAGGCGCCAACTGGCAGTAATACTCAGTTCTGGCATTTTGTCATTGTCACCGACGCCGAGAAACGCAAAGCCCTGGGCGAATTGTATCGCCAGGGCATGCTGGCCGCCTATGGCCCCGATTCGCCGAACAGCCAGCGACCGCCATTAAAAGATCCGGTGGCCGCGCGCACGCAAGAGCGCATTCTCAATTCATCCTGGTATCTCGCCGAGCACATGGGCGACGTGCCTGTGCTGGTCGTGCCCTGCATTCGGGGCAGACTGGAAGGCGCGGCAAGCGCTGCCCAGGCCGGCTCGTGGGGATCAATCCTGCCCGCCGTGTGGAGCTTCATGCTGGCGGCACGCGCGCGCGGTCTGGGCACAGCCTGGACAACGCTTCACCTCCTACACGAAAAAGAGGCCGCCGAAGTGCTGGGCATCCCCTATGACAAAATCACCCAGGCGGCTTTAATACCCGTCGCGCATACCATCGGCACCGATTTCAAGCCAGGACCGCGCAAACCTCTGGAGCAAGTTCTGCACTGGGACCAATGGTAACGCCAGCGCTCGTTCTCATCCCGCCCGCCTCTTTTTTCTTGGAGCGGTCGGAACCCCGGAACCCTCATCGTTGAACAAAAGACACCCGGCAAGCCGGGCCTGGGAACCATGAGTTCATCCCTGATGTTTCTGAGGCGGCCCCGGGAGCTGGTTGCGCCCCGCGCCCTGGAACGACGTGGTTGCTTCCTCGTCGCCGCGCGACTCGCCCTGGTGCTTTTGGAGGTGGTGGCAGGTCGGGCTCGTCCTAACCTGCCACCACCTCCCACCCTTGCCAGGCGCCGCAGGCGCTGAGGAGTCAACCACGACCTTCCCAACGAGATCAAAAGAGGGGGGAAGGGAAACGCGGGAAACATCGGGAATGACTGATAGCAGGCGAGTGCCGCAGGCGCGAGCACACACGA
>DASZXF010000071.1:0-7476 GCA_035546055.1 Ktedonobacteraceae bacterium | reverse complement strand
AGAAGCGCAGTTTTGCCGCTGCGACCGCTGCCGAGAACACCGCCAGCGTTGAGGCTGCTCCAGTTCGTGCCGCCAGTGCCGCCGCCAGCGCGCCAGCGGAAGCGCCAGCCGCGAAGACGAACGCCGCGCCCGAGACACCCGCTGCCAGCGTTGAGACGCCCGCCCCGGTGGTCACACCGCCGCCGGAACGCCGCCGCCGTAGCAGCCATGAGCGCACACGTGAGAAAGAACAGGCAGCCGCCGCTCAGGCGCCCGCGCCCGCGCCAGTGCCCGCGCCGGCACCCGTTCCAGAGCCAGCCGCACCAGCCGTTGAGCCTGCTCCGGCAGTCGCGGAAGAGATCGCCCTGGAAGATCTGCCGCCCCTGGAGTACGCCGATTTGCAGGCCGCCAGTTCTCGCCGTCGTCGTCGCCGTCGCGCCGGTGCCGCCAGCACCGCAGCTGCGACCGCCGCGACCGCGCCTGGAGCGAATGGCGCCACACCGGCCAGGGCTACCCTGCCGGATCTGACCATGCCGCCGGCGCAACTGCCCGCGCAGTTGCCTCCTGCCGCATCTTTGCCCACGCCAACGGCGCCCAGGAATGTCCCGACGACCCAGCCAACTTACAATATTACGTCGGGCTACACCCTGAGCCAGATGAATCAGGGCAACGATCTCACCGGACCGTTCATGGGACCGGAGCCGTCGCCCGCGCGTGGCAGTGTTTTCACGTCTTCGCCTGTGCGCCATGTGCGCAACGAAGCCCTGCGCAACCCGCCCGCGCATCCCAAGCATAACGGCGAGAGTCCGACTCTTTCCGCCGCTTCGGTCAATCACCTGGCCAATGTGGTTTCGCAGGCTATGCAGACGCAGACAGACCGCATGGTAGCCGAATTGCGCCGCGCCAACCAGGTGCCGACGAACGTCTCCGTTTCGCTGCCGCCGTTCCCATCGACCGAGCGCGTCGGCGTCTTCGTGGATGTCGCCAACCTGCTCTACTCCGCGCGTACCCTGCGCATCACGGTCGATTTCGGCAAACTGCTGGACTTCCTGCGCGGCAACCGCCGTCTCGTGCGCGCTCAGGCCTATTGTCCGACCAGTCCGCAGCCGGGCGACGATCAGATGTTCTTGCAGGCCGTCAAGGGTCTGGGCTACCGTATCACGACCAAGAACTACAAGACCTTCTCCAGCGGCGCCAAAAAGGCCGACCTGGACCTGGATCTCTGTATGGACGTGGTGCGCCTGGTGGATGGCAAAGCGGTTGACTGCATTGTACTGGTCAGTGGCGATAGCGATTTCATGCCCATGCTCGACTACTGTTCCGATCATGGCGTGCGCGTAGAAGTCGCGGCCTTCGACGAGTCCATGTCGGCCACCCTGCGCCAGAGCTGCGATCTCTTCGTCAACCTCTCCATGCTGGAAGAGATTCGCCTGTAACGTCTCCGGCGCCTCCCTTTCTTCTGATGGATGATTGGAGCAAGCGCCAGACAAAAAGCATATGAGCAGGGGAAGTGGGTACGCCCGCTTCCCCTGCTCATATGCTTTTTGTCTGGCGCCTGTGTCAGTCGGGCGGCCATTTCTGGTGAAGACATGGCACAGGGCGCGGATTCGTGTGAGAAAAGGCCGCTTTCTGACGTATATTTGACGGCGGCGCTGTTTTCATTGTTCCATTCTATGGAATAGCGAGCCGGTGCATGTTTTTTTGTGTATACTTAGTGAGATGAGTACACACGCGCCCCCAACCCCTTGTATTAATTAGGCTGAGCGTGTAGACTCTTACATTGGTTCGTGTTTCTTGAGAGGAGACGCGGCGTTTCTGTTCAAGGTGCCATGAAAGAAAACAGAGCCACGCTCCAGCTTCTACCCTGCAAAGGGCGGCAGGCTCTGTACAGAGGTCGCGCATAACAAATCTGTAAATGTGAATATACAGATGAATGGGGTGTGGCCTGTTTCAATGGTGAGTTATTTTGACGAGAAAGGAAGCTTCGATGCGAAGAATGGGTGGCAAGATCCGTATCACTACCCTGCTGGCCCTGTTCTTGATGGTCTTGAGCGCCTGTGGCGGAACCACGACGACGCAGGGCACGCCGGGCACCGGTGGCTCAACCCCGTCCTCCACTGGTTCGACCACTGTGGCTCTGGTGACAGACATCGGCGGTTTGAACGATGGAGGCTTTAACCAGCTCGCGTATGCTGGTTATACCAAGGCGCAGAAGCAGTATGGCTTCAAGTCGGTGGTGATTCAGACACAATCCCAGAACGACTATGTACAAAACCTGACCACGGCGGCCCAGCAGGCTGACATGGTGATCGCGGTTGGTTTCTTGATGCAGACCCCGCTGGATCGTATTGCGAAACAGTTCCCGAATAAGAAATTTGCCATTGTCGATGGCTGCGCGGTGCCTGATGCGACGACTGGCGCCTGCGAAAATCTGCCGAACGTGGCTCCGCTCTATTTTAAAGAGCAGGAGGCCGGGTGCCTGGTAGGCGCGATGGCCGCTCAGATGGAGCTGGATGGCAAGGCCAAAGTGCCGAAGCTGCTGGGCAACAGCAAAATCGGCGCGGTCGGTGGTCTGTCGATTCCTCCGGTGAACCGCTACATCGCCGGTTACAAGTATTGC
This sequence comes from Ktedonobacteraceae bacterium, assembly GCA_035546055.1. Taxonomy (GTDB): domain Bacteria; phylum Chloroflexota; class Ktedonobacteria; order Ktedonobacterales; family Ktedonobacteraceae; genus Paraktedonobacter. Next base: position 4,877 of record DASZXF010000071.1, on the reverse strand, counting down.
GCGCAGAAGGTTGATCCGAAAGTTTCGGTCATCGTCAGCTATAGCAATGACTTTACCGATCCGAGCAAATGTAAGGCCCAGGCTCAGAGCCAGATCGCCGAAGGCGCGGACATCATCTTCCAGGTGGCCGGCGGCTGTGGCGTTGGTGTGCTGGACGCGGCCACTGAGAAGAACGTCTACAGCATCGGTGTGGACGCCGACCAGAGTAAGGATTCGTCGGGGAAGGTACGCCCGAGCGTGATAACCAGCGCTGAAAAGAAAGTGGACGTGGCCGTTTATGACATCATCAACGATGCCGAAACCGGTCAGTACACCAAGTTCGTCAGCGACAGCGCCGGCTCCAATCCTCCGCGCTTCGACCTGACCAACGGCGGGGTGGGTTTCGGTACCACCAGCTCCGATGTGCCGGCTGATGCCGTGACCACGGCGAACAACTACGCGGCCCAGATCCAGTCTGGCTCGCTGGTTCCGCCCGCCGATATCCCGAAATAAGGGATTGACGCAGACGATGAGCGGGAGTCCATGTCTCACGGCATGGACTCCACTTCTTTTCATAACCCCCGCTGCTTTTAGCATGCTTGCGGGCTGCCCGGGGCGCAAAGGCTGATAAGCAACCATGCTGAGATTTTCTTCAGCGCTTGTTTTTTTCTACGCCAGTGTTTATGATAAGCGCAGCGTTTTCTATCCAACCACTTCAAGGCAGAGCAGGATGCATGCTGTATAGATGTATGCTGTTTTGCTGAATGTGTGCTTGATGGGCCGACTACTGGCGGCGAGGCCGTCTCCCGCTCTGAGGAGGGAATTGATATGGCAGTGCAAAATACCTTGCGCGAGCAGTCGCAGGCGGGTCCGTGGCTGGCCTGGGTGCGCAAGTATGCTGCGAAACTGGGCCGTCCTATTTTTGCTGTCGTTCTGGCGGTAATCATTGGCGCCATTGTGATTGTGTTTACTTCACCTGGCTCACCGGGGGATCGTCTGGCGACCGTGGTGAGCGCCTATAGCGCGTTATGGACGGGCTCTTTTGGCAGTCTGGCGAGTCTTTCCAATACGCTGGTCAAGGTGACGCCGTTGACGCTGGCCAGTCTGTCGGTAGCGATCAGCTTCCGGGCTGGACTATTCAATATCGGGGCGGCGGGTCAGATGATTGTGGGGGCGATGGCGGCAGATGTGCTGGCGTTGAAGGCGCCGCACTGGCCGGGCTGGCTGCTCATACCGGCGATGCTGCTTGTGAGTATGATCGCGGGCGGACTGTGGGGCGCGATTGTGGGCTTTTTGAAGGCCTGGCGGGGCGCGCATGAGGTGGTGACGACGATTATGCTCAACTGGATCGCCTTTAATGTGACCGATTATCTGATTAACGGTCCTTTTGCCGCGCCCGGTGGCTCCGAGCAGACGGTGGCGCTGTCGCCGAATGCTCAGTTGCCGCAGATTACGACGGTTTATAATCAGACCCTGGGACAGTTTTTGCCCAGGGCCGATCCATACCAATACCTGGTGGATGTCGGCCTGTTGGTGGCGCTGCTGGCGCTGGTGGTGTACTGGTTTATCAGTCGGCGCACGGCCTTTGGCTACGAAGTGCGCGTGCTGGGGAGCAATCCCAAAGCGGCGATTTACGCGGGCATTCCGACGAAACGCAATATTTTGCTGGTCATGACCATCGCGGGCGCTTTCGCTGGTCTGGGCGGAACCTTGCACCTGATGGGCCAGTTCCCCTATCAGTTGATTGCCACAACCTCGCGCATTGATCCGACCGGGTTCGACGCGATTGGCGCCTCTCTCCTGGGCATGAACACTGCTGTGGGGGCGCTGTTTGGCTCGCTGCTCTTTGGCGGTCTGCGCGCGGCCAGCCCCATGGTGCAGGCTTCGGGCATCTCCGGGGATATTGTGCTGGTGCTGGAGGCGCTGGTGCTGTTCTGTATCGCCTCCGAGTTTATCCCGGCTTTGAAACGCGTTTTGCCGAGCTGGCTGCGCCTGACTCCTCTGCGCGCGGCTAATTCAAGCGCTGGCGGCGCGCCGGTCGCGGCGAGCAATGCGGCGCTGGAGAACGCCGGGGAGGTGGCTGGCCAGAGGGAGAAGGTTGCCATAGATGTAGCGGCGCGCGAGGCTGCCGATGAAAGCGCTGGCGGTGAGAGTACCGGCGCCAGGGAGGAATGAGCATGATATTTCACGCCTTATTGCAGGTGTTGATTGCCAGCAATACCTGGCAAAACGCGCTCCAGTTCGCCGCGCTGCTGCTGCTGCCCGCGCTGGGCGGACTGATTTCGGAGCGCAGTGGAGTGGTCAATATTGCGATGGAAGGCATGATGCTGGTCGGCGCCTATACCGGCGTGGCGGTGGCCGTGACCAGCAATAATGTCTGGGTGGGTCTGATTGCCGCGATCATCTGCGGCGGCCTGATCTCGCTCATTCACGCGGTCGTTTCGATCAACTTCAAGGCCGACCAGGTTATCAGCGGTATTGCCATTAATATTATCGCACTGGGCCTGACTAACTACCTGCTTTTTGTGCAGACGCCAAATGGCGCGGGCTTCGCGGCCCTGGCGCGCAATCTGCGCCTGCCGAACTTCTCCTGGGGGCCGCTGGCGAACATTCCGTTTATCGGTCCGGTGCTTTTTCAGCAGAATATCGTCTTTTACCTGGCTATACTCATTCTGATCGGCATTCACTTCTTGCTGTTCAAGACCAATATTGGCCTGCGTATTCGCGCGGTGGGCGAGCACCCGCACGCGGCTGATACGGCTGGCGTCAATGTGCGCCTGATTCGCTATTGCTGTGTGGTGGGCAGTGGTATGCTCTCCGGTCTGGCCGGGGCGTTCCTCTCGCTGGGCATTGTCGGCATCTTTAACTCGAACATGACGGATGGACGCGGCTTCATCGCCCTGGCAGCCGTGGTTTTCGGCAAATACACGCCGCTGGGGGCCGCCGGAGCCTGTCTGCTCTTTGGCCTGGGCGAGGCGCTGGTGTACAGCGCTCCTCTCCAACAGGCGGGCGCCGATTCTAATCTCATCGGCACTCTGCCCTATCTTCTGACTCTGATTGCCCTGGTTGGCTTTGTCGGTCGCACTGTCGCGCCTGCCGCTGATGGTCTGCCCTATGAGCCGGGTTCGGAATAGGCCGCTGATCAGAGGCGCGTTGAGTGGTACCATTCCCAGAGAGGAGCGTTAGCAATGCAGGAAAGTACAGCTGCCGTGACCGAAGTGGCCCCTACTTCGGATTTCGCGGTCGATATGCGGGGCATCAGCAAGGCCTGGCCTGGCGTGGTGGCGAATGATAGCGTCAATCTCCAGGTGCGCCGGGGCGAAATTCACGCGCTGGTGGGTGAGAACGGCGCGGGCAAAAGTACGTTGATGAACATTCTCTACGGACTGATTCGGCCCGACAGCGGCGAAATTCTCATCAACGGACGCCCCGCCCATATCGGCGGGCCGCGCGATGCCATTCGCCTGGGCATCGGTATGGTTCACCAGCACTTTATGCTCATTCCGCCGCTGACCGTGGCGGAGAATATTGTGCTGGGACGAGAGCCGGGTGGCCCGGCGGCGGCGTATAACATCAGGGAGGCGCGGGCACAGATCAACGCCCTGAGCAAAAAATACGGCCTGCCCATCAATCCCGATACGCGTATCGAAAAGCTTTCGGTGGGTCTGCAACAGCGCGTCGAGATCCTCAAGGTGCTCTACCGCGAGGCCGATATCCTGATTATGGATGAGCCAACCGGGGTGCTGACACCGCAGGAGACCTTTGAGCTTTTCGGCGTTCTGCGCGGCCTGGTGGACCAGGGCAAGACCATTATCTTTATCACCCATAAGTTGCGCGAGGTGCTCGAACTATCCGACAATATTACCGTGCTGCGGCGCGGCAAAAACGCCGGCACTCTGGTCACGCGGGAGACCAATCAGGCGGAGATCGCGCGTATGATGGTGGGACGTGAAGTGCTGCTGCGTGTCAACAAAACGCCTGCCCATCCGGGGCCGGTTGTGCTGCATGTTGAGCAGGTCAGCGCGCAGTCCAATCGCGGTCTGGAGGCCTTGCACGAGGTCAGCTTTGATGTGCGCGCGGGCGAAATTCTGGGCATCGCGGGGGTTGAGGGCAACGGCCAGTCCGAACTGGTCGAAGTCGTCACCGGTATGCGCAAAGCCAGCGGCGGAAAAATGACCCTCACCCAGGTCAGGGAAGGCCAGGCGGGCAAGACTGACGACATCACCGGCATGAATGCCAACCAGGAGCGCCTGGTTGGCGTGGCGCATATTCCAGAGGACCGGCGCGAAAGCGGCCTGGTGCTCATGGACTCGCTCTCGGACAACATCATCCTGGGCCGCCAGCACTGGCGCCAGTTTGCCAGGGGAGGGATTGTGCTCTCCTTCAACAGGATCACCAGCTGGGCTAAAAAGCTCGTGGCTGAATTCGATGTGCGCACTTCCTCGGTCGAGGCCACGGCGCGCTCGCTGTCGGGGGGCAATCAGCAAAAACTCATCATCGCGCGTGAATTCTCGTCAGATCCCATGCTGCTGGTCGCTTCGCAGCCCACGCGTGGCGTTGACATCGGAGCCATCGAGTTTATCCATCGCCGCATCATCGAACAGCGTGACGCCGGCAAAGCCGTCCTGCTCGTTTCCGCCGAACTCGACGAAATTCGCTCGCTTTCCGACCGCATCGCCGTCATGTACGAAGGGCGCATCGTCGGCATTGTCTCCCCGGAAGCCAGCGAAGAGGAACTCGGTATCCTGATGACCGGCGGCAGCCTGGACGCCTGATATGAATCCATGAGTCATCCCCCCTTTTTCAGAGGCGGCCTCAAGCGCTGGTGGCTCCCCGCCCCCCTCTTTTTTGGATGAGGTTTGGCGAGCAACAGAAGGAAAATTTATCAGGAGAGGAAA
>DASZXF010000070.1:0-12165 GCA_035546055.1 Ktedonobacteraceae bacterium | reverse complement strand
CGCCAATGCGTTTGAGCAGGGCGTGATGGCGCGAGGTCAGGTTATCCTGTTCCAGGTAGAGATTGCTGGAGCCGGCTCGCCCGACGTTAATCTCTTCGTCCATAATTAAAAACTCAAACGAGCTGCTGGTATAGGGCGAGGAGATAATCAGGCGCGGCACCGCGATGGCCTCATCGATGGGCGAATAGGTCGCGCCGGCGTTTTCAAGCGACTCCCGCTGCGAAGTGCTCAGATCAAACTCCTGACTGCGAGCCGCCTCGAAGGCTGACTGGCTGGCCGGGGAAGCATTGACCGCCTGGGAGTCCACAGGAATAACCTCGCCGGGCGCGGATATCTCCGCCGCAACGATCTGTGAGGCGCTCTCCTGGTCGCTGGTAGCTCTTTCGCTGTGAACAGGCGGGGATATCTCCGCAGATGAGGCAGGCTGTTCGTCTGCTTCGCTGGCAGGAAGCGCTTCATCAGAAGCGCTATGCGGTTCAATTGCTGGACTGCCAGCATCGGCAGGGAGTATTTCATCAATGCTGGCGGGTTGTGCGGCGACTGGACTGTCAGCGCTGGCCGTGCTCAGTTCTTGGCGCGGGATGGCGGGCGCTTTCTCCTGATGTTCGTCGGCAGCCTCAAGCTCAGCCGGATTCTCCGTTGTTTCTGCCGCACTTGGAGAGGCTGCGTTCTGGAGTGGTTCCGCTGCGCTTTCAACTTCAGCCAGCTCTGCTTCTGTCAGCGGAACCGTCCCCGCGCTCTCATCGTCGTCCAATGCTGCTTCTTCTACCAGCAGTAATTCCTCCAGGGGCAGCGTGGATACTTCTGGCTCCTGGATGGATGCGGTTGGTGTGAACGGGCTGGCCTGCTCATTGAGAATCTCTGCTACAGAAGCACTGACCGACTCCGCCGCGCTCTCAGACGCGGCTTCGTCGGACGTGTGCTCAATGGGAGCAGTCAGCAAGGTTTCAGCAGATGAAGCGTCCGCTGGCACTTCACCAGAGGAAGAGGACTCGGCCAGAGGCGGCGTCTCCGCAGCGTCTCTGGATATTTCCTGGGGGTCAGCAAATGCATTGCTTGCTCCCGCGCTGGTGTCAGTGGGCGCGTTGTCGGCCATCGCGGCACCTTCTCCCTCGTCGAGAGATGTTTCCGCTCCCGTACTCGCATCTGTGGCAGGCACTTCAATGGAAGTGAGCGAAGCCGCTGTGGCGGTGAATGCGACAGAAACCTCTTCAACTGTGCTGGCGAAAGTCCTCTCTTCCGCAGGCTGGTCCGACAGGCGTTCCCCTGGCACAACTGACTGCGTATCCGCCTGGGCGCTCTCTTCAGGGGCAGCGAAAGGCGAGGGCGCCTGCTCAGAATCCGTATCTGGAGGCGGAGCAGATAAACTGCTTTCAGGCTCGTGAACTGGCAGGGAGAGATCGCCGCCTTCAGGCTCGTCGGCGAGCGGTCCTGTCTGCCTGGGAGGAGTGAGAGAACTGGCCTCGTTTTTCAGGGGGAAGCTGGCCAAATTGGCCTGGAGAATGTGTTCTTCCACGCGAGGCGTTTCGGGCAGTCGTGGCAAGGGGCCGGAATATTCTGGCCGGGGCGGCTCTATCGGCTGCTCCGCAGGCCGGATCTTTGTTGCTTGCTCCCCGGCGTTCTGCTCTGCTTTGCCCTGTGAACTGGCCAGCAACTCTTCCAGGGCCGAGCGATACGGCTCTGCTTTGGATGGCGCGGGCGTCTCGCTGGCCGAGGCCTGATTCAGAGAAACCGCCTGTGCTTCCGCAGCCGCCTCTGCTGGCTGTTCGCCGCTGGTCGGTTGCAGGCGTTCGCGGGGTATTTCTACCGATGGCAGGGGCGCGTTGTTCGCGGGTGCGGATTGACCTGTGGTGGCGAGCGAGGCCAGCAGCGCTTCGGCAAAGGCCAGTACCGAGGGATAGCGATCTTCCGGGCGGGCGCGCATGGCGCGCAGAATCAGACCATCCTGCGCCGTGGTCACGCCCGGATTGAGCGTGCTGAGTGGCGAAATCGTTTCTGAGAGCTTCTGTTGCTCTATTTCATATGACGCGCCCAGGTAGGGGGGACGCCCGGCCAGCCAGAAATAGAGCAACACGGCCAGGGCAAACTGATCGCTGGCCGGCGTGACCCGTTTTTTTAATTGTTCGGGAGCCGCGCTGATCGGCAGCGTTTCCAGGCGGGGATTGCCAAAGCGGCGTACAAAGTGGGCGAGGCCAATATCAGCCACCAGGAACGGCGCGTACTCGCTCATCTGGTCAGTATTGGGACCGCGCAGAACCAGCACATTGGCAAAGGCCAGCGAACCATGGACATACCCATGCTGGTGAATGTATTGCAAGACCTGCGCCAGTTGGTGTACATATGTGAATGCGTCGGCGACGGGCAGAGGGGGATGAAACCAGAGCCGACCGCTGGTTCCCAGCAGCGAACCGCTGCTCACATAGCGGCGGGCGACATAAATGCGTCCATCGATCTCACCGTAATCAAGCACCGTTGCCAGGTATGGGTGATTCAGCAGGCTGACCCCCTGCATCTCGCGGAAGAACTGGCGGCGTGCAGAATCAGATAGCGTTGCCCAGGGATGAATTAATTTGAGCGTGACCTTGCGCTGGAGAATTCGATCTTCCGCCTCATAGCTCTCTCCCGCAACGCCACTGCCCAACCATTTATGCACTCGGTAGCGTTCAAATAGCTGGCCATCTTCCAGTATTGGCATAGGACATCCTCTAGCTTCCCTCGTATAAAAACACGTGACCTCTTCGGCTTTCTTCCATAGCATTCTCAGGATATGAGCGGCCTGCTGGAGCAGAATAGCGATCCGCTCAAGGCTACTGAAATCTATCTGGCCGCGCGGCCATTGTATCATAGTCGAGCCGGGAAATAAAAGAAGCTATCTATTTATGCAGGACTTCACGCTGCGTTGTTGCGTCTTTTGCCAGCGGACAGGTCACAGCGCTTCGGGCGAAGAGGCTCTGTCCTCCTCGGACTCAGGCGCATGATCTGGCTCCAGCGGCTGTAAACTGGCAGGCGGGGGATCGACGAGGCCGGGCTGCGTGCCAGCTTCCTTCGTCTGTTCAGAAGCGGCCTGTTCGTGCAGACTGATGGGCTGAATCGTGGTGTCAACCGGCGAGCTTTCTGCTTCTGAACTGCTCACTTCCTCGCGCGAGTGGCGGCGGCGCAGGCGGAAGATAATGAAAACAATAATCACCACCGCGACAATCACCGCCGCGCCGGTCCAGCTAATCGTCTTCGCCAGGTGCTCAACCGCGTCGAAGTTTTCATGGAAAACGTGTCCCGCGAAGAAGCCCAGGCAGCCATAGATGATAGCCCAGAGGATGCCGCCCGCCGCGTTATAGAACAGGAAGGTAGGCCAGGGCATCTGATTGACCCCGGCCAGAAATGCCGCCCAGGCGCGCAGAACGGCCACGAAACGGCCCAGGAAGACCGTTTTATTGCCATGTTTGGCGAAAAACTGCTGCGCTTTTTGCAGATGGCTCTCTTTCAAGAAAAGATAGCGCCCGAAGCGCCGCACCAGCGCATACCCTCCGGTTTTCCCTACCAGATAGCCGATGTTATCGCCAATAATGGCCCCCGCAGCCGCGCAGGCGATGACAATAGGAATCTGCAGCGTATGGTCCACCGCTGCGTAGAATGAGGCCAGCAGGAGCATGGTTTCGCCAGGAAACGGAATGCCGGCGCTTTCAATCATGATAAACAATGCCACGGCTGGGTAGCCCAGCGTCCCCAGCACATTGCGCAGCGTATCCAGTGAGATCAATGCCGCCAGGGGCAGATCGGAGAGAGAGAGTAACTGTATATGCTGTAAAAAGAGCAGCCATTTTCCGCTCATCGTTGTCGTGCTCCTATTTTTTCATGCCATATCGGTTTCCACAATAACAGAGTGAGGAGAAAAGCGCAAGTCGGTGGAATTGTGGTGAAAAAGCTGACCAGATAGTAGTCTGGCCCGAACAGCCCGCCGTTGAAAAGGTAGGTGAAGAGCGCTGAGAAGCTAAAGGCGAAGACCAGAGCCAGCAGCGCGCACTCAACGCGGTTCAGGCGTACAGGCAGGCAGAGAATGCCCAGGCCGAGGAGCCAGGTGATGTACCAGGCGAAGAACCAGGGAGTTACCAGCAGGACCAGGCTCATAGTTGCCAGAGCGATCACCACAAAGGTGCGCGTGGTTGGTTTACGCCAGCAGCGCCTGGCCCCGATCAGCAGGCAGAGCACGATACAGGCTATGGTCAGGCCATCCCACAATTGCCGATTGCCGAGCAGGTCCAGCAGGCCATTGGGAGGCAGCGGGTGCAGGTGCTGCCATTCTCCCGCCGAGCGCATAAAAGAATTTTCCGCGTAACGCGACGAGGGCGGATTCTTAAAGCTATTGACAATATCTATCAGTTTATGGCCAGACCAGAAAGGTCCATAAAAAGCCAGCAGGAAGAGGAGAGCAAACAGGCAACTCCAGCAAAGTACAGGCAGAGCAGAGCGCCAGTTGCGCGCCAGTGCCTCGCTCAGACGTGTCCCACCGCCGTTGGAGCGCAGCGCTTTGCAGGCCAGGAAAAGCAGGTACGCGGCCAGAATCGGCAGGGCGGTAAATTTGACCAGCACAGCCAGCGCCAGAGCGCCAGCTACCGGCAGATATCCACGCGCCCGCAGCAGCGAACCGCGTTTTTCGGCCCTGGCGGCCAGCAGAACGCCGGCAAGAATAAAAGTCACCATCAGACCATCATTATGCCCACCCAGCGCGCTTTCCAACAGCAGCAGAGGATTCCAGGCATAGAGCAGCATACCCAGCGTGACCGTGCGCCCCGAGCGTCCCATCGTTCGCAAGATGCGCCCGACCAGCCAGATGTTGAGCAGATCGGTGCCGAACGCGAGCAGACGAAAGGCGACAGTATAACTATTCATGTCGGGACTCAAGAGCCAGCCGAAGAAAGCACAAATCAGCGTCCAGACGGGACCATAGGCCGAGACGACCCTGGCCCAGTAATTGTGACTGGCGAAGAGGTCGTGAGGAAACGCCGCGATGGGCACGAAGTACGGATTGGCATGATACGTCGCCATGACTCTGCCGTAACTGGCGTAGACAATCACATCATGCGAAAGCGTGGCCGGAGTAACGATCAGCACAGCTCCAATCAGCAGCGTGCTCAGCCAGATCAGGCCGCGTGTCATGCGCTGATCGCGGCCAGGCGCTGAGCGGCGCAGCAGCCAGGCGCTCAGACCATAGCAGAGAAAGGCCAGGCTCAGTAGCGCAAAGAAGGTACCATAGGCGCTCTGAAGCGCATTCAGCGTGCCCAGCGTGGCTGGCAACCAGTTGCCGGCCTGGGACAGAAATATGCCAGGCGGCAGGCTGAGCTTGAGAATAGGATCGGGTATACGTATAAGAGGAGAGATCGCCAGCAGGAAGCAAGCGATCAGAAACACCGTGCTGAGGGCAAAGCCGACCAGCCATCCAGGTTGTATCAGAAAAGAGCCAGAAGTCACAGTTTTGGTCGTTCCGGCTCGGAGAAAGGCTCTTTTTTCGTTTTTTTCGACCATGAAGTTTTCCCTAAACCATCCAGCGATTGAGGACAAACAGGGCGGCCATCACTGCCTGGAGGGCAGGGAAGGCCAGCAGACACGCCTGGTGCAGGCGCGGGTGTTTTAAGCTGAAAACTGCTAATATCAGAAAGCCCGGGAACATTTCCAGGACAAAGCGCTGCGTTGATTGCAACGTATCATGCTGATTCAACGCCGGGCTGCTCAGCATATAGAGGACCAGCAGGCTGATCCAGAGCGCATAGCTCGGGCGCAGCTTGCGCCAGCTTATGACTGCCAGCGCGCTAAAGCCCAGCGTGGCCGCCAGATCGAGGAGAATATGGGCCTCGATAAACGAGCCAAAGGGCTGTACGTAAAAAAGTTCAATCAGCGCGTTGACGGTGCCGGTCCAGGGCCAGGTAGTGACGCGGCCCCAGTTGCTCTGTATCTGCGCGAAGGCCAGCGGATCGCCAGAGACGAACCAGCAATACAGGCAATATCCAAGCGTGCCCAGGGGAAGCAAAAGGACCGGCACCGCTCTGGGGAATAGATTGCGCACCTGCTGCCAGAAGCGCACCGGTTCCCTGGGGGTTGCCGGCAGCAGGCGCGTATTCCAGACCTCGTAAAGATACGGCAGAGCCAGCAGAGCGCCCGCTGAACGCGTCAGCGCCGCGAGCAATCCCAGCAGTCCGGCCAGCCACCACTTCTGGCGGCGAATCGCCAGGAACGTAGCGCTGGTCAGCAGCAGAAAGAGCGACTCGTTGTAGGCCGCGAAGAAAAAGAAGGCAGTTGGAAAAATGCACAGGTACAACAGAGTGCGCCTGCCCACCTGTTCGCCCATAGCATCAGTCGCCAGTTGATAGATGACAAGCAGCGCGCCCAGTAGCGCCGCGTTACTCACAATCATACCAATGGCCAGAAAGCCCTGATCGCCGCAAAGCCAGGCTATTCCCTTTATGAGAAGCGGGAAAAGCGGAAAAAACGGCGTATAAGTAATATCCTGGTAGCCGAACTGCGCCACATCGATAAAGCGCGAAGCGTCCCAATGGTCCCACGAAGTCAGCAGACCGGCCACATCCACACCGGTATTCGGGTAGAGATGAGGTGGAACCGGAAAAAGAATATAGCTAAAGTAGGTAACCGCAATAAGCAGGAGACGCGTGCCCGAAAAAAGCCATAGGATATCTGAGATGGGAGCGCGCTTCATAACATAACCACCTGTCCTGGTATATAAACGTCGGTACGATCCGCGTAGGTTTCTCTATTTTTCACCTGAATATCAGAAACGTACAGATGGCGTTCGCTGGTAACAGATCTCTCAGTTATCCTGTTTTTTCAGCTCTTTTGCCCTATGACTCACAATAGTTCGCGCCTGGCCATAAACGAGCGCAAAAATGAAGCACGCCGGCATCCTGTTGCCAGCGTGCTTCATTTTTGCGCTCGTTATTCCTGGAGCAGAGCGTTTATTTTTGCCTCAATGGTCGCGGCGGTGGGGAAGAAGGCCATCTCTTCGGCGCCGTTGTAAGGGGCCGGAGAGGCCGGCAGGGCTGAGATAAAGGCCGGTGTACTGTCCAGATCGTAGAAGCAATGTTGTACAATCCACGAGTGAAGATGCCGGCCAAAGCTGGTCAGGTCGGCCTCTTCCGTGACCACCAGAACGCGGTTCGCTTCATGTACAGCAGCGCGGACCGCCTCTTCGTCGAACGGCGCCAGGGTGCGCAGGTCAACAATTTCGATGGAGCCGCCCTGGCGATTGATAATATCGGTCGCGGCGGTGCAGGCCTCCAGTACCATAGTGCCCCAGGCAAAGATGGCCAGTTGGCAGGGACCGTCGCCCAGGCGCAGGCGACGCGCTTTGCCGATGGGCTGGGTATAATAGCCCTCTGGCACGTACCAGTATTCGGCCATAGCCTGAATAAGCCTGCCCTCGCTATCCTTGGGGGGTTCGGAGCGATAGAGGCGTCCGCGCTCCAGGAAGGCCACCGGCGACTGGGCTCTGCCAGCCTCCAGCAGCAACCCCTTTGCATCGAATGGTGTGGATGGGCAGATAGTTATCATGCCTGGAACAGAGGTGAACCACTGCTCGCCTGCATTGGAGTGGCCAAAGGCGCCGCCGCCCGCGCCGCCGCTGGAGATGGGACCGCCACCGCCGCTGCCTGATTTCGCGCGGATAATCATGGGCACGTGCCATTTGCCATAATTCTGATAGAGGATACGTGCCGCCAGGCGAATGGTCTGGCTGGCTGATTGGTGGTAGTCTACAAACTGGATCTCGGCGCAGCGGGCCTTATCGTCGGCCATGCCCGCGCCAGCCGCGATGCCCACAATCACCTGTTCATTGAGCGGACTGCTAATCGCGCGTCCGGGCATTTCGTTGACCAGGGCGGCGGTGGCGCCAAAGACGCCGCCTTTGGGGCTGCCCACATCCTGGCCATAGACAAAGAAGCCGTCGTCGCGCCGGGCCAGTTCCACCAGAGCCTCATTGATAGCCGTCAGCATGGGTAACTGGCGTTTCGTGCCGCGCGGAGTATTCTCCTGCCAGACCGGGATCTCAATCACATGATCCATCACGCGCTCGGCTGTAACCTCCGGCTCCTTGAGCACCTCGGCCTCGGCGCGTTCGATCTTGCCCTTAATCTCCTTGCGGATACGCTCAATCTCGTTTTCTTGCAGATAGCCATGTTCGACCAGCCAGCGCCCGAAATTTTTCACCGGATCTTTGGTGGCTATCGTCGCTTCTATCTCTTCCTTGGTGCGATAACTCTTGATATCGGTGCTGCTGGAGTGCGGATCAAGCAGTCCCAGGTGCAGATGGATCAGGGCCGGTCCCTGGCCGGAGCGTACATGTTCAGCCATATGCAGGGTAGCTTCATAGGCTGCCAGGGGATTGGTACCATCCACCTCTTCGGCATACACGCCGCCGCCTCTGGCCCATTCCACCAGGGAGCCGCCCCACTGGTGATCAGGTGTAGTAGTGATGGCCCAGCCATTATCCTCAATCACCATCAGCACGGGCAGATGATGTACCGAAGCCTGGCGGAAGAGGGCATAGAAATCATTCGTCGCCGCCGCGCCGTCGCCGCCAGTGTAGAGAATAATCTCTGGCCTTTTATGCCACTGCAAAGAGAAAGCAACGCCACCGGCAAAGGGCGCCAGCCCGGCCACTTCACTGAACGCTGGTAAGATATGCTGCTCTTTGCTACTGTAATGCGCGGGCATATTGCGTCCCGCGCCCATTGATCCGGTTGTGCGCGAATAGGCTTCGCGCAGGGGGGCATAGATATCACCTGTACGTTGAAGCCACGCCGCCAGGTCGCGGTAATACAGCGACAGCCAGTCCTCCTGCTGGAGCGCTGCCACAACGGCGGCCATGGTTTCATGCCCTGCGCAACCGATATAAAAAGGAAAGCGGCCCTGGGTTTTGCGTGTTTTCAGCACGTCATTCATCACCCTGGCCGTGACCATTGTACGGTAAAGCGCGAGCATGTCCAGCGACTCTGCTGTCGTATGCCCGTCTGATGTACGGATATTCACAGTCATATACCTGCCTCCATCTGTCTGCGCTGACCGGTCTGGCCTGGTTTGAATTGTCGGTTGTTGCTTATCCATTGAGTTCATTATAGAACCAGCGCCTCCCAAAATCAATGCAGTCGTTTTCGCCAGGATCTCTGGCCGGGCGAACCTGGCGTTCTTTTCCTATCCTGAGATCCAATCGTATAGTATAATAGAGCGAATGGCTTTGCTAGAAGAATTGTGGGACTAATGGGAATTCGTTTGGAGAACAGCGCTCGGACGCCTGAGCAGGTCCATTTGCTCAGGGACATGTACATGCATATGGTGTTGACGCGTCTGGTGGATGAGTCGGCCTGGACTGCCTATCAGGAAGGATCTCTGGGTTTTGTGGCGTCCTGTCGGGGCCATGAGGCTGCTCAGGTAGGTAGCGCTGTGTGCATCGAGGTAGGACAGGATTTTACCCTGCCCTATTATCGCGACCTTGGCGTGGTTTTGACCATTGGCATGACGCCCGAGGAAGTTTTTCGCACCTACATTCAGGCGCTCCAGGCTCCCGCGCAGGAGCAGGAGCAGGAAGGCACTCATATTCGCCCATCCGCGCGCCCGGTTTCCCACTGGGGATACCACAAGCACAATCTGGTCACGGGGCCGGCTCCCGTCGCCACGCAGATCATGCACGCCGCCGGTATCGCTTTTGCCTGTAAACTGCGCAAGTCTTCCGCTCTTACCGTGGCCTATTGCGGCGATGGCGCGACCGCCGAGCCAGATTTCCGCGAAGGCATCTCCTTTGCTGCCCAGCACCAACTGCCCGCGCTCTTTATCTGCGAACAGGATTGCGCCACTCGCCATTCCTCTGCCCTGAGTATGCTTGAACTCCCGGCAGGTCTGCACTATGAGCAGGTCGATGGTTCCGATATCTGGCAGGTCTATACAGCCACTCAAGAGGCCATGCAGCGTGCCCGCGCCGGCCAGGGACCGACTCTGCTCGAAATCTGTGTCACCCGCGCCGTCCCCGGCTCATCCCCCGATCCCTCGCACGATCCCCTCATCCATTGTCAGCAACTCCTGCAAGAGCAAAACGCCTGGGACGAAACCTGGGCCAACGAACTGAAAGAACGCCTGCGCCGCGAAGTAGCGCAGGCCTTGAAGGATGTCCTGTGCAACGCTGAGTAGCGTAAATATATTTTCATCAAATAAAATTGGTTAGAATCAAATAGAAGCAAATAGAATTCAGTATACCTTATTGAAACTCACTTAAATTGAGGTACAATGACGGAAAGAAATCGTTTAGAGGGTGGAGTATCGCCTTTTGAGCCGAGTGGAGGAATATATGGGTAAGCTTTTCCTGGAGTCGCTGGAGATACAGAACTTTCGCGGCTTTCGCCACCTGCAAATTGAGAAACTGGGACGGGTGAATCTCATAGTTGGAAAAAACAATATTGGGAAAAGCAGTCTTCTAGAGGCTTTAGAGTTGTATGCCCGGCCAGGCTATCCTGAGTTAATTGGTCGATTTTCGCGATCTCGCAATGAGCTACGTGGAGGTCAGTCTGCTGAAAATGAGGTGGAAGAGTTTCTGGATGCTTTGAGATACCTCTTTTATGGTATGGAAGAGATAAAAGGCGATTCTTTACCTGTTCGTATTGGACCAGTTGGCAAGCCTGATGAAACCCTGGTTTTGTCTTTGGCCTGGTATTTATCTGAATTAGAGCAGCCAGGTGGAACATTCATACAACGCCAACTGCAACCCGAAGAAATTCTCAGTGTTGACAATCCTACACCCCGCTTGAATGTTGCTATAGGACAGCAAAGTACCAATTATTCGCTTGTTGCAGCCTTTGGGAGCCGGTTTAGAGCGAGCAGTCTTAGAAACACCGGTCCCAGGCTGCCGAATAAGAACTGTGTTTCTATTGGGGCGAATGGGTTAAATAGTGAATCTACAGTTACTTTATGGGAAAATGTAACTTTAACAGACCTGGAAAATGAAGTCATAAAGGCTTTGCACCTGATTGCGCCAGGAGTCAAAGATTTAAGCTTCGTTGGCCGTGCAGAGGGAATAAGGAATCCTGTTCCCTATGTAAGGATTGAGGATATAGACAAACCCTTGCCACTTGGCAATCTGGGGAATGGTATGTATCGCCTGCTTGGAATTGTCCTGGCCATAGCCAATGCTAAAGATGGAATTCTGCTCATAGATGAAATAGAAAATGGTATCCATTATTCTGTGCAGTCAGATTTATGGAAACTCATATTTCGACTGGCACGACGTTTGAATGTTCAGGTCTTTGCGACAACTCATAGCTGGGATAGCGTGGAAGGTTTGCAACAGGCGGCGGAAGCAGAGCACCAGGAAGAGGGGATGTTGATTCGGCTCGCGCTACAGGGGGAGAATGATATCAAAGTTACCTTGTTCGATGAGCGGCGTATGGAGGTTGCTGTGCGTGAGAGGATCGAAATACGGTAAGGGATTGGAAGATTTTTTACACTTTCTTGTGCCACCCGGCGATAGTCTCTGGACTCTGGCTGAAGCGGTTATTCAACAGGTCGAAGCCCAGGAATGTCGCTTTCGCCCAACCTATCGCAGCAAGGCAAAATTGCATAGCTGGCTGGCCTGGCAGGGGGAGCCTGGTAAGCCGCTGGGCCAGGCCATCACGGCTCGCTATCTCGATGCAGATGCTCCTCATGCTCAGGCGCTTGTCAATTGGCTGCGCGAGCTTTTTGGCTAATGTGCTTTATCGGTTTATTCAGTGGATGAAGCCAGTCCTTGATCTTGTTCGGTGGTGCTGCGCTGATCGCGCAGGAGCGCCTGGGGCTGGTTGAGCAGGGCGTCGGTGACGCGCTGGCGGTGTTTGGGCAGGAGCCTGGCCGGCAGATTCTGCACAGGAAAATAGCGGCTCTCATCGATATCGTCATCCTCGGTGGCTCCGAGGGTACCGCCTGTGACCTGGCAGCGGAACGCGAGCACGATCTCCTGTTTCAGCGGCTTGGAGTATACCCCGATGAGCTGGCCAGGCTCGATTTCCAGACCGGTCTCTTCGCGCACTTCGCGGCGCAGACCCTCGGCGACGGTTTCACCGGGATCAATGGCTCCTCCGGGCAAATTCCACCAGTCGATGGCGCGACGATGCGCCAGAAGCACCTGCCCATTTTCGATAA
>DASZXF010000069.1:0-14578 GCA_035546055.1 Ktedonobacteraceae bacterium | reverse complement strand
CTGGCTTTTTTGATTGTGGCGGCCTTCACTGGCCTGACCCTGCTGGGAGAACGCTTCGTCAATGTCACCTACTTTCCCAATAGCGCCGCTCTGCTGCTGGGTATTCTCTGTGTCGCTCTCATCTGGGGCATTGGACCGGGTATTTTTGCCATCATTCTCAGTTGTTGTGCTCTCTTTTATATCAATCTGTTCCCCGCCGGGGACGTGATTTCCGGGCGCCTCTCTTTTAGCTGGCTGTCACTGGTGCCTGTCGCTGTCTTCGCCGTTGCTGGCCTGGTGGTTGTGATCCTGATTGGCCAGCGCGAAGCCGCGCGCAGGCAGGCTCTCAAGGCTGAGCAGACCGCGCAAATGCATGCCTCGGATCTGGCCAGTACAAACCAGGCGCTCATGCGCGCCAATCAGCTCAAAGACCTCTTTGTTTCGATTACATCGCACGAGTTGAAAACGCCGATTACCACTATTCGCGGTCAGGCCCAGCTGGCCATGCGCCGCCTGAAAAAACACGCCGCCGAGTCTCCTGAATTTGACAAAATGCGCGAGGCCTTCGCCAGCGTAGACGAACAGACCAGCCGCCTGACTAACATGCTCAATGAACTCCTCGACCTGACCAGTCTGCGCTCTGGCAAACAGGTACTGGTCAAAAAGCCCTGTGATCTCAACGAAATTTGCTCCCGCATCATCAAAGAACAGCACATGTTGAGCGAGCGAACCATCCGACTGTCCCTGCCGGACGAGCCAGTTATGCTCCAGGGCGATGCAGCTCGACTCGGACAGGTCGTTACCAACCTGGTGAACAACGCCTTGAAGTATTCGTCGGCTGAAAGCGAAGTCAGGGTCAGACTGACGCGCCGCGATCACCGGGCTCACATTGAGGTGCAGGATTTTGGACAGGGCATCGCCCCTGAGCAGCAAGGGAATCTCTTCCAACCCTTTTATCGCACCTCGGATGCGCGAGCCTCCAATGTCAGCGGTACCGGTCTGGGGCTGGCCATTTGTAAAGATATTGTCGATCAGCATCAGGGACGCATCTGGTACGAATCCACTCCTGGAGTTGGCTCAACCTTTTTCGTCGATTTACCCGCTTGCTCGCCTGGTCAACCGGCTGACAAATCGGACCCTCGTGTTTCATGACCTCTTTTTCTTCACTGCCATCATAATGGATTGATGATCCTATAAAATTTGGAGGCATCAGTATAATGGGTGGTGACAGGGATATACAAATGTGCAAATCGATAAGCCCCTGACGGTCGGTTTGCTCTCTGCTTGTTCTGTTTGTAAAGGATGGTAGTGATGGGAAATCTCTTTAGATACTATACCTTTTTGGCCAAACGATGGATGTGGATGTTTGTGCTGTGCGCGTTGATTTGCAGCGGTGCCACATACCTGATTAGCTCCTTTCTCCGCCCCGTCTATCAAGCCTCAGCTTACCTGATCATCGATGTTGGAGCCTCAGCGCACCCCAGTATCAGCGATAGCTTGCAGGCTGTACCTACATTTGCTCAGTTGATAACCATACCAACGGTTCTGGAGCCTGTAGTGGCTCAACATCCAGATTTGAATGCGCAGGATTTGCGGGCAATGATGGCGGTCAAGCCGCAGACAAATACCCAGATCATTGAACTGGACGTGCAGGCTGCCAATCCCCAACTGGCGGCGGATCTGGCGAATCAGGTCAGCCAGAGCTTCGCGCGTTATGCCAATACGAACACGCCCGGAACTGTGCAAATTATTCCCGCCTCTCCTCCCGCGTTTCCTGCCCAGCCTCGTCCTTTGCAGGCAACTGGCATCGGTGCGCTGGTCGGCCTGGTGCTCGCCATGTTGCTGAGTTTACTTTTTGAGTGGATCAGCAATCGCCCGAGCAGTGTTGAGCAGATGCAAAAGCTGCTCGGCCTGGAAATTCTGGCTCTGCTGCCGCGCTTCTCTCATCGTTCCCGGCGTGCGGCAGTGGAGAAATATCGCATGTTGTGTGCCAGCCTGGATGTGGCCCGGGCTGGTCATCCCTTTAAGCAAGTGATGTTCACCAGCGCTCTGGCTGGCGAGGGTACCAGCACTGTTGCCAGCAATGTAGCTATTCACCTGGCCCAGGCGGGGAAACAGGTCTTATTAGTCGATCTTAACATCCATCGCCCCACCCTGGCGCGCGAATTTCATCTATCCGAGCGAACAGGACTGACAGATGTCCTGACGCATAGAGGACCATTTCTACCGGTAGAGTACTATGCTCAGAAGACGGCAGTGCCAGGGCTCTCTATCCTGCTTTCCGGGACGCAGAAGATCAACTCTGCGGAACTCCTGCGGCTGGTAACGACCGGGCAATTGTTTGCCCAGCTCCAGCAGTCCACGTTTGATTATGTCCTGCTCGATGTTCCCCCGCTGCTCGCTGTGGCCGAGGCTCAGGTGCTCGCCGCCTCGGCGGAAGCGCTGGTGCTGGTGGTAGATGGCGCGCGAACTCCCTGCAATGCTCTGGGGAAGGTCAGGCAGTTGCTCTGGCGCCTCCAGACTACCAGGGTGCTGGGCGTTGTAGTCAATAAGAGTTCCTGGAACGATTTCGCCGATATGCGGCCATATGCACCATCTCAACTGGCATACGAAGCTCGCTCTGCCCAGCCAGTTGCCGAAGAAATTACCCATGAGCTTCCGGCTGTCACGGTTGTGGAATTGCCCACCGCTGCGATGAAGCTCATCCCGGCCTCCTTTGCAGAACACAGCCTGGTGAGGCAGACCTTACCAGATACCGGAGAGTCAGAGCGGGTTGGTCCGCCGTTTTCTGAGCGCATCATTCGCCCTGGTCTTTCTCTCAGCGGTCTGAGTATCTCTGGAAACGGCCTGATCCGGCGCACCTTCAACGGAGGAACTATTCCTTCTACTCCCGAACCCTTGTAGCAAGGCACAATCCCGGCCTTACTTCTCCTGCGGAGAGTATTCTTCCTCGACCTGCGCAGTCCACCTGTTTTGCGAGTGGAATACGCCGGGTAGGCTGCCGGGCGAGGACTATGGCATCAATCACTACAGTTAGTGCGAAGTATATGTGTGAAGAGGAATGGAAAGCATGGCTTTTGCGCGGACGCTCTCTTCCCCTGGGGGTCTGAAAATGGCCCGACCAGCGGGAGTCAACAGGCGCATCATCCAGGCCTTGTGGCGCCTGATGTCCGCCGCGCTACTGCTGCGCGCTGGTGGCATGGTCAATCAAATGCTTGCTACCGCGCGTTTCGGGACGGGGGCCGCGATGGATGCGTATTTTGTAGCGTCTGCTTTGCCTTTCCTGCTCATGCAACTGTTTAGTGGCGCTCTGGAAGCGGCGGTTATTCCGGTGTACAGCCGTTTGCGCATGCGCAATGGTCGAGAAATGGCCTCTCGTCTCCTGAGTACGCTGATTAATCTTCTTCTATTGACAATGGTAGTAGTGGTCCTTCTGCTATGGATCGGGCGTCATTACCTGATCGTTGCTTTCGCGCCGGGTCTGGCGGTGGAGAGCCTTTCTCAAGCAGAGATGCTGGTGCCATGGTTCTATCTGGCCTTGCCTATCAGTCTGGTCATTGCTCTGTTGGAATGTGTGCTAAACGCGGAAGGCCAGTTCGGCTGGCCTGCTTATGCAGGACTGCTGGTGCCGTTCACCACCGGTATCATAACTCTGATGTGGGGAGGTCGTTGGGGCGTCAGCGTCCTGTGCCTCGGTTTTCTGGCCGGTACCCTTTTACAACTGGGCGTCGTCGTCCTGAGAGTCAGACAGGCTCATCTCTCTTATCAGCCTTGTGTTGACATACATAGTCCCGAATTGCGTTTCATCGCCCGGCTGGCATGGCCGATGCTGGTAGGTGCGCTGATCGTCCAGGGAGGACCGCTGGTAGATCAGATCTTTGCCTCAATCTTGCCGGCAGGAAGCATTTCAGCGCTGAACTATGCCTTGAAAATCGTCAGCGTTCTCACTGGCGTACTTTTTGTCTCTGCCGGGCGCTCAATCCTGCCCCACCTGGCCCGCCAGGCAGTTGCGGGTGAGCAAGGGTACCGGCAATTGAAAGAGACGCTGCGTCTGTATATGTGGATGATTGGCGGCTGTACAATGCTTCTCAGTCTGCTGCTCCTGGCACTGAGAGAGCCTCTGGTCGCTTGGCTTTTCCAGCGCGGAGCCTTTTCCAGCGCAGATGTGCGCAGTACCGCCACTGTTCTGGCTGGCTTTGTGCCTGGCCTTACACCTATGGCGCTCAATTTTCTCCTGTCCAGGGCTTTCAATGCTCTGGGCGCTGCTCGTGTTCCCCTCTTTATGGCGCTGGTGAGCGTCGTTGCCAATGCCTTTTTCGATGCCCTTTTTGCTCATTTCTGGCAGGGGTTGGGGATCGCGCTGGCAACTTCGGCTGTATCACTCTGTACCAGTGCCGGCCTGCTGTTTCTCTTGCGCCGCCGTCTTGGCGCTTTGCAGATCTGGCACGTGCCCGTTGAAGCGCGTGCTCTGGGCATATCGGCTGGCTTTGCTGCGAGAAAAGCGTTTGTTCGCGTCAGAGCATATCTGTACGCCAGCCATGTAACTCTGAGTCGTCTGCGGAGTATTGTACTGTATACGGCTGTGACACTCGGTACCCTCGTTTTCGGGGCCATCGCCACAGCTTATAATGCTCTGGTCGCTCTGCGAGCCAGTTGCGGATTATTGTTTGTTTGCTGCGCCTTGCGCTATCCTTTCGCCCTTCTGCTCTGCTGGGCAGTGCTGAATATCTGTCCAGGCTCATCGCTGGCCTTTTTAAATGGGAACAATCTGGATACCCTCCTGATTGTACCCATAGCAGGTTTCCTCCCCTGGCTTCCCTGGAAGGAAATCATCAGGCGCTTGCCAGGCTCTCTCTGGCTGGCTCTTTACCTGGGCTGGGTCTTATTGGGTATCCAGCTCTCTCCCCTGGATACCCGGGCGTTTTTAACCCTCTGGCTGACCATGCTGGCCTGTGTGGGCGCGGGTATACTTGCCATGACCCTGCTCACAACGTACCGGCGTCTGACTGTGCTCATCAATGTATTGCTGGCTACGGCCAGCCTGGCCGCACTCTATGGCCTCTATGGCTGTGTCTCGCATCAACCGGGGGAGTTGGACCCCGGCACGTCTTTGTTGCGCATTACTTCCCTGTTTACTCAGGCTACGACCTTTGCCTTCTATCTCTCCGCGCTGCTCCCCCTGGCCCTGTACCGCTGCTGGTATACGCGAGGTGTTCCGCGCTGGCTGAGTATCGCCTGTGCTTTTTGCCTGTTGATTGCTCTCCTGCTGACCTTTACCCGTAGCGCTTATCTTGGTCTGCTTCCCGGCCTTGTGCTGATGATAGCGTGCTTACCCGTGCGCCGGGCGCGCTGGTTGAGCATGGCGGGCCTCGTCTTGCTCTGCGCGGGGATGTTCATACCAGGCTGGAACGGGGAACCGCCCTTTTTCGCCCGCTTTTTCAAGGGAGATATGCTGACGCTCAATGGACGTGTCTATCTCTGGCAGGCTTTACTCAATAATTTTCAGGTGATGCGCTGGTTTGGCGGTGGCCTGCAATCCTCGGATCGCTTGCTGGCCAATTTGCGCGTTGGTGTTGCCGGTCAGGGAGTCATTGGCACCGCTCCCCATAGTCTTATTCTGGGGACGCTCTACGATCAGGGTGTAATTGGCCTGGGCTTGCTCTGCGCGGCTCTTTTCTCGCTGGGATATAGCTTGTTGCGTGGATTGCGCACAAGTAGCGGAGAAAGGCGTCTGCTCTATGCGGCAGCTCTCGCCAGTTTTATCAGTATTTTTATACAATCGCTGGGATCGCGTGATCTCTGGATTCAAGCGGCGGGAGCCTCCTTCTGGCTGGTCATCGCCCTGCCTCATGCTCGTTGCTGGCCAGCAAACGCGGCTTTTGCTGATGGAACGCGCCCGGAAGGCGTTCAGTCGCGGACACAATCTACCTCTACCTCGGACATATTTTCTCGTAATCGGATGAAAAACGCGTGGAAGGAGAAATGTGAGTAACCTATGCGTATTTGTTATGTAGCTTATCAGTTCTGGCCAAGTATCGGAGGATCGCAGGCGCAGGCAGAGAAGCAGGCGGGATATTTAAGTCAGCAAGGTCAGGAAGTCATGGTGGTGACGCTGCGCCATCAGAAGGAGTGGCCTGCTCGTGAGCTATACCGCTCATTTTCCATTATTCGCGTCGGCGGCTGGTATCGGCACGGTGGAACGCTCTGCGCTGGAAGATATGCATATCTGCTGGTGAATGTCCTGTTCTTCTTTACCCTCTGGCGCCTGCGCCATCACTACGATCTCATTCACACCTTTCAGTTTTCTCCCCAGGCGGCAGTTGCTACCCTGATCGGTAAATTGACCCACAAGCCGGTCATCTTGGGGGTTCAGAGCACCGGTCCCTATGAGCCTCTGGAGAATCTGCTGCCGCAAGATCTGTCGAAGGAGTCGGCACAGGTTGACGAACCAGGGGCGTGTGGAAAAAAAGCCTCGCATATAAAAGCAGAGGTTGGTGGCGATCTGGCCCTGTTACAGCAGATGGCCTGGGGAGGCAAGAGAATGGTTGAGTATCTGCGCAAAGCCAATGTCTACTATCAGATTTTAAGCTCGCGCAGCTATCAATATTTGCTTCAGCATCAGTTTCGCCCGGAACGCATTATCTACATTCCCAATGGCGTTGATACGCAGCGCTTTTATCCCCTGGCCTGGACCAGACCGGAGGAGATGGCGCAACGGACGGAGCGCCAGTTCATCTGCGTGGCCCGCCTGGAATACGCCAAGGGCATAGATGTCCTTTTGCGGGCCTGGGCCGAGATGATGGCTCTATCCCCGGAATGGCGCCGGGCTCTGCATCCTCGCCTGCGCCTGGTTGGGGATGGTTCCTGTCGTAAGCAACTGGAACACCTGGCGCGCGAACTGGGTATACAGGAGAGCGTGGAGTTCTGCGGAAGTCGGCTCGATGTGCCGGCTCTCCTGCAGGATGCCTGGGGATTTGTCCTGCCCTCGCGCTGGGAAGGTATGCCGAACGCCCTGCTGGAGGCCATGGCTTGCGCTTTGCCCTGTATTGCTACGCGCGTCAGCGGCAGCGAAGATGTGCTGGAACAGGCCCAGAATGGTTTGCTGGTAGAAGCGGAGCGCCCGCATCAACTGGCATATGCCCTCAGACTGCTACTTGAAGATGTTGACCTGGCTATGCACCTGGGATGGGCGGGCTATGAGACCGTCTTGCGCTATTACCAGTTGAGTACGACCGTTCAGGGCTGCGTGGCCTTTTATCGCTATCTCCTGAGCCGGGAAACTGCCCATCGTATCTGGCCCGATGCGGTTCAGTTTGATGACCTCTCACCCTGGAGGCAGGGATACGAATAAAACGAACGATGCTATGGATGGTGTACGAAGGAGCAGCGCATCTTTCTTACTTGAAACATGCTGCAAGAAAGGTAAAAGCAAAAGCGGTTGTCAGTAAAGCTATATAAAGGAAGTTAGAAGAGAGGAGCGATGAAGCATTTGCGTGTATATCTTGTCCCGGAGACGTTTTTTCCGCTGGTTGGAGGATCGGAGAAGCAGGCTTTGGCTCAATGTCAGTATCTCCGCACTCGGGGAATTGAAGCGACCATTATAACTATGCACTTTCAACGCGCCAGCCCGGCCTTTGAAGTGCTGGATGGTATTCCTGTGGTGAGAGTGGCCGGGACTATCCTGGCCTGGCATGATCGTCTGCCAGCGTTGCTGCGCCGCTGTTGTTATCTGCTTGCCCTGTTTGTCCTGGGCTGGCGCTTATGGCGCGCCCGTTCAATGTACGATCTTGTGCATGTTTTTCAGTTCTCTCTCTTTATGTTGCCTGCTCTGGCAGCCTGTCGTCTGGCGCATAAGCCGCTGGTGGTGGCCATGCGTTGTGACGAGCCACCCTTGAAAGAAGAGAGGCACGGGCGTTCCTGGGCAGGCCTGGCAGGCCTTGCCCGCCTCGGAACCCCTGCGCTACGCCTGATTAATCATCAGTTGCGCCAGGTTCGGGCCTGTATTGTAGTTCTGAGTACACATATGCGCGCCAGCCTGGAACGCTACGGCCTGGGCGACAATGAGATACGCTTGATTCCCAATGGCGTCGATCTCACTGCTTTTTCTCCCTGTCCAGAACAGGAGGCAGATGCATTAACGGTGGTCTGTGCCGCCCAGTTTCGCTACCAGAAAGGACTGGATGTGCTGCTGTCTGCCTGGAATTTCTTGATAGAGCAGATACCAGAGGCCAGATTAATCCTTGTAGGAGATGGACCTCTTCGGCGTCCCTTGCAACGTTTAGCGGCGGATCTGGGCATCAGTGCCAGCGTGGAATTTGCCGGGCAGTGTACTGATGTCGCGCAACAGTACCGGCGTGGACGAATCGCCGTTCTGCCCTCGCGCTGGGAAGGCATGCCAAACGCTCTGCTCGAAGCTATGGCCTGTGGCCGGGCCTGTATTGCCACGCGCGTCAGCGGGAGCGCGGACATCTTATACCAGGAAGAGCAGGGCTTGTTGGTAGAACCGGAGGATAGCCACGGTCTGGCAGCAGCTCTCTGGTTATTGTTGAGCGAACCGGGTATGGTCCAGCGCTATGGTCAGGCTGCCCGCCAGCACATTGAACAACATTATGCTTTTCCGTACCTGATGGAGAAGCATATAGAGATGTACCGTGAGTTATGCCATCGTCAGCCGCGACAGACAGCGGCGAGTATGCAGGTCGTGGAAACGCATTGAGAGGATAGCGCATGTGTGGCATTTGCGGTATGGCGAACATGGAGAGTAAAGAGCCAGCGAACTCCGCTGTGATTGCTTCCATGATGAGGCT
The DNA here is from genome assembly GCA_035546055.1 of Ktedonobacteraceae bacterium. Classification (GTDB taxonomy): domain Bacteria; phylum Chloroflexota; class Ktedonobacteria; order Ktedonobacterales; family Ktedonobacteraceae; genus Paraktedonobacter. The sequence goes on along the minus strand of DASZXF010000069.1, from coordinate 5,792 downwards.
GCTTGAACATCGTGGCCCCGACGAGCAGGGGACATATATGCAGGATGAGGTTGGTCTGGGATTCCAGCGTCTGGTCATTGTCGATCTGGCGACAGGCCAGCAGCCGCTCGCGAACGAGAGAGGCGATATCTGGCTGATTCTCAACGGCGAAATCTGGAATTATCGCGTCCTGCGTGCGGAACTTGCTGCTCTTGGTCATACCCTGCGTTCTCAGGGAGATGCCGAGGTCGTTGTGCATATCTATGAAGAGTATGGAGTTGCCGGTCTGACGCGTTTGCAGGGCATGTTCGCCCTGGCCATCTGGGATAGCCGCCAGCGGCGCCTGTTGCTGGCCAGAGATCGCGTGGGCAAAAAGCCGCTGTATTATACTCTCGTTGGCGGCGATCTGCTCTTTGCCTCGGAGATCAAGGCGCTGTTTTGTGATCCTCGTGTGAAACGTCAGGCTGATCTTCAGGCCATGGCTGATTTTCTGAGCGTGCGCTATGTGCCAGGACCGTCAACGCTGTTTGCGGATATTTACAAGGTGCAGGCAGGTCACTGGCTTCTCTACGAAGAGGGCCGGATACATACGGAATGCTACTGGGATTTCGCTTTTGCGCCCCTGGAAGCGGGCCAGCCCTGCGCCACCTCAACCTACATGGAGGGGCTGCGCGAGCATATTCATCGCTCGGTTGAAGAACGCCTGATGGGCGATGTCCCCCTTGGAGCCTTGCTCAGCGGAGGCATAGATTCCAGCCTCATTGTTGGTTTGATGAGCCAGATCAGTGCGCAGCCGGTGCACACATTCGCGGTAGGCTTTGATATGCCAGGCTTTTCCGAATTACCCTATGCCTGTCAGGTGGCGCAGCATTTCGGGACCATTCACCACGAATTGCTGGTAACAGGCGATGAGCTTCCGCGTTTCTGGCCGCTACTGACCTGGCATCGAGATGAACCGGTCAGCGAACCCTCTGATCTGGGCATGTACCTGGTCTCGCGGCTGGCACGCCAGTACGTTAAAGTGGTGCTTTCCGGCGAAGGAGGTGATGAATTATTCGCCGGTTATCCCAAGTATGCCGTGGACACCCTGGCCCGCTATTATCATCTGCTCCCGCCCTCCTGGCGTCGAAACCTGCTGAATCCGCTCCTGGAGCGTTTGCCCTATGGTATGCGCAGGCTGAAAACCGCTGCTCGCGCCCTGACCGAGCCGGCGCCTCAGCGCTGGATGAACTGGTTCGGCATTTTTCACACGCCCTTAAAAGAGCGTTTGCTCGCTTCCAGCGTCAAAGCGCAGGTAGATATGCACGCCGCGCGTCTCTTTCAGCGCTGGCTCGACGAGCATCCACAGCGGGACAATCTCTCGTCTATGCTCTATCTCGACACGAAAATCTGGTTGCCTGATAATCTGCTCATGAAGACCGACAAGATGAGTATGGCCGCTTCCCTGGAAGGGCGATTTCCCCTGCTGGATGAGCAACTTATCGCGTATGCCGCCAGCATTCCCTCGCATCTGAAAGTGCGAGGCTGGCAGACGAAGTACATTCTCAAGCAAGCCTATGCTGATTTCTTGCCGGCGGGGATTCTTCGGCGCAGAAAGGTGGGTTTTAATGTACCAACCGGGGCGTGGTTTCGCAGGAGCCAGCGCGCATTTATTACAAATCTGTTGTTATCCGAACAAATGCGCAGCCGTGGTCTGTTCGACCATGCCTGTATTGAAGATCTTTTGCGTGAACACCTGGACGGACGCGCGAACTATCAGGCGCAGCTTTTCACTCTGGTGAGCCTGGAACTCTGGTTTCGCGTGTTCATTGACCCGCCAGTGCTGACCCGGGAAAAATGGCCGGAGACGAAGGAAGAGGTATCAGCCCTGCCCAATTGTTCGGCAAAGGCCAGATCCTAAAAAAAAGCACGAAGTACCCCATCTTCCTGGAGTAAGACAAAAGCTGTCTTGTTGTAAGAGGAAGACCTGCGTTAGAGAATATATCCTGTTTTATTAATGGACCTTGAACTGAGCGAGTGCGTACTTCCTATGAAAAGATTTCTCGTGCCTTTGGCACCCAGACCGTGGTCAGACGCCAGGTCGCAGAGAAATCGGGCTGTTGAAGTTCGGCGCGCACCCGCTGCGCGAGTTCAGCATAGTTTTCACCCGCCATGCCCCATTTTTCGAGAAAGGGACGAAGCGTGCGAATGATGTAATTCCCATCCCTGATATAGATCTGTCCTTCGGGTGTCCCTGCTTGCAGATGAAGGACATGCTGAACTGTTTGTACTTCCTGGTCGCTCTGCTGGCGAAGCAACATGGCCAGGTGATTGGTCAGTCCGGTACTTTCCTGCGTAAAAAGGTGCCCTGAACGATAGAGCGCGCCGAGCAATACTTCGCAAAACGTGACCGAAGCCGGGCTGTTGCTCTCGTGGATGACCTGCTCCTCTGTCAGACGAACAATGCCACCAGGGCGCACAACGCGCATAAAGTTGCTAATCAGGCGAGGCCATTCCCAGGTGCGCACAAAACTCGTGGCAAAACGCATATTCACCAGATCAAAAGAGGCATCTGGGAAATCGAGCGGGCGCAAGGCGTCCGTTGCCGAAAATTCAACCCGGTCGGCCACCTGTTCCCGGGCAGCCTGCTCCCGGGCATAACGAATCATACGAGGGTTAATATCGATGCCTACGAGGGACATGTCAGGATAGGTTTTCGCGGCTTCAATCGCCCATCCGCCAACGCCGCAGGCCACATCCAGCACGCGCCTCAAAAGATGAGGAGCGGACTGCTCTGCCAGAACGCCACCCATGGAGGTCGTGACAAGTCGATCCTGCTCCATCTGGCGTAAGAATTCTTCCTCGTTACCCTGATCCTGCACAAAATAGGTGCCGGAATACGGCTGTGATGAGGTTGTCATGCTTGTATACTCCCCTGCGTTATCACGTGCCTGACTGCTTTTTCTTTCGTCATGTGTAACAGGCAGAATGATACAAAATACCTACCTTCGCGACTCGCGCTCATGACTTTTGGCCCGTTCTCTCCTGTGCTATCTGTCTCTCCCACCGGGAGATCCTGCTAACCAGAAGAAAATGGGCCGGAGAACCTGTTAAAAAGTATAACATTATTTTACACTATTCTTCTGTTAAAATGCCATTAAAATAATTGACATCCGCATCTGATCCTGATTTTTCGCGCATCCAGCCGCTCAGGGAGCCTGATCGTGTGTGTGATGAGAGGGGGTCAGGTGGATACGGAAGGTCTTGATTTCAAAGGGCCGGACCTCGAAGAAAAGCTGAGTTTCCTGGTGGTGGGCCGGGCCATGCGCCTCCTCCAGTAGATTGCACTCTTCGGCGGAGCGCAGGGGAGTGGCAAAGGTCAGACTCCCTTTGCCGCGCTGGTTATGGGCTTCGTAGAGGCGAATGATCAGGCCATTACCGTCTTCCGCTGGCTTGATGGTGTCAACCACAATATGCGGGCAATCGGTACGCAGGAATGAATTGGCCAGGGCGTCGCTCTGATCCTGAGCGAGAAAGGCGGGGGCTGTGAGGACAGGAGCGTTGAGTTCATGGGCTCTGCGCACAGTCTGGGCCGCCCGCCAGTCACCCTCATGTGGCAGCAGACTGTACGTAAAGCGCTGGAGCCCCTGGTCAGCTTGAGGATCGGGAGAGATGGCGGACTTGAGGAGGGTCAGGCGTATGGTGTGGTCGTGAATGTCGTGACCGTATTTGCTGTCGTTGAGCAGGCTGACCCCATAGCCGCCCTCGCTCAAGTCCGCCCAGCGGTGGGCACACACCTCAAAACGTGCCTGATCCCAGGACGTATTACGGTGTGTCGGACGCTCGACGCTGCCGAATTGAATTTCATAGGTGGCGCGTGTAGCGTTGATAGCGACAGGAAACGCGGCTTTAAGCAGGATCTGGTGTTCGTGCCAGTCAATCTCGGTGGCAATATCGATGCGTCGCGAACTTCGCCACAGAGAAAGGCGCTGCGTCACTCGCGAGGTCAGAAAACGGCGTTCAATCTCAACGGTCGCGCGTACCGGTCCCTGTTCAAGCACGCGTATCGACGTTTGCCCGCGTAGAGGGTACGGTTTCTCTTCGTAGTAGAGATCAATGTCCCAGGCCTCGAACTGCAAGGGACGATCCTCGTAGGCAATGAGCTGATTGGCGCTTTCACCGGGCGCGATGACTTCGCGCTGTACTTCCAGATCGTACAGGCCACTGATTTCGCCGTCCGCATTCAGGCGCAATTCGTAGAATGCATTGCGCAGGATCAGATGAGCTTCATCCGCTGCCGAAACCGTGGCGGGCGGGAGATCAGGTTCAGGAGGCATGGCTCCGCTTAGCAGAGCGCCGCAGGAAGGCAAACGCAAACCATCGAGGAGCGTCAGCGGTTGGCCATCCCAATCGCTGGAGATTTGCGCTTGAGCGAAGAACTGCCGATAATCGCCGGCCAGTTGTAGTGGTTCACAGCGTTCCCAGGAAAGTGTATTTGCCAGGAGCAGAGCCGGGCGTGCGTTCTCCTCCCGCGTGCTCAGACGGGCGCTCACCTGACTGAGTAGCATCTCCCGCAACGGTTCGGCCAGCTCTCGCGCCTCGGCGTACAGACGCGAGGCATCTTCATAGACCTCATGAATAGAGGAACCGGGCAGAACGTCGTGGAACTGATTCAACAGGATCAGCCGCCAGCCATTATTCAGCTTTTCCTGGTGTGATGGTTCCCCATAGAGGCTGGTCCAGGCGTTGAGCAACTCGACATCGCGATAGAGCAGTTCCATGCGCCGGTTGGCCTGTTTGGTTCTGCCCTGCGAGGTGTACGTGCCGCGATGGTACTCCAGGTAAAGCTCACCAACCCAGGTTGGCAGGCGGGTCTGCGACCAGAGCCGCTGATAGAGATCTGCGAAATACTCGTCCACACGTCCCATACGCACCCGGGGAAAGGCCGGTACATCTGCCATGATGCGGGCCTGTTCCAGTTGATCTTCATCGGGACCGCCGCCACCATCGCCCCAGCCGACCAGATAGAGCAATTCACTGTTGATAGCCTTCTGCTGGTAATTTTGCCAGCTGCCCGTAATATCGGAAGGTCGTAGTGGGCCATTATAAGTGTAAAAAGAACTGCCATTGGCGTCGGGCGCCGTAATAAAATGGGTCAGCACTTCCGAGCCATCGATCCCTCGCCAGCGAAACGTATCAGCAGGTAGACGATTGAATTGATTCCAGCTGATTTTGGTCGTCAAGAAGCAGGGAATATCACACCCGCGCATAATTTGCGGCAGCGCAGCGCTATAGCCGAAGACATCGGGCAGCCAGATCAGGCGAGGCGTAATACCAAACTCCGCGCGCAGAAAGCGGGAACCGTGCATAATCTGGCGGATCAACGCTTCGCCGGAAGGGAGATTACAGTCGCTTTCGACCCACATCGCCCCCACTGGTTCAAATCTGCCCTCGATAATCCGCTCTTTGACGCGTGCGTAGATGATCGGTGCGTCTTCCTTGAGCCATTGTAAAAGCTGTGGCTGGCTCTGGCTATAGTGATAGGCGGGATAGCGCTCCATCAGGGTCAACACATTGGAGAGCGTATGGACAATTTTCTGGCGGGTACGCCAGTACGGCCAGAGCCAGGCAAGATCCAGGTGCGCGTGCCCGCTGACCGTTACGCGTGGACGTATGCCGCGCTCCGACAGATCCGCCAGACTCTGCTGGAGCAGGTACAGGGCGGGCGGCACCGACGCCCGCAGGCGCGGACTGGTCCACCCTTCGCGCAGATCCAGCAGCGTATAGGCCTGATTGAGCGTTTCTAGCAGATGGAGGCGAACGGGCTCATTGTC
>DASZXF010000068.1:0-3321 GCA_035546055.1 Ktedonobacteraceae bacterium | reverse complement strand
GGCAGCCACCTGCATGTCCTCCTGCGCCGGTTACGCTAATTGCCTACGCTGATGGAAAACTGGAGCCTGGGACGTATGCTGAGGTAGACGCCTATGCCGGGAATGAGCTGTACATAGTTGATCTGGTGCTGAATGATGTTGCCGTCATTGACCACTGTGCTGCCCTGCTTGTTGACCTGCGTGCCGATAATGTTCCCCTGGTTGTTGACCTCGTTGCCGAAATTGCCCGAGTTGTCCTGGTTGTTGCCCAGATTGATACCCGAGTTGCCGCTGTTGCCCTGAAAGGCGCCGATAAAGGTGGCGGTGTTTCCGCTGCCACTTCCGCCACCGGCCCCGCTGCCTGGACGATAATACTGGTTGTTGATCTGCGTTTTGATCGCTTTGCGCTGACCGCTCACCTGATTCCCTGCGTTAGCGGTGTTGTCCTGGTTGAAACCGTGATTGGCACCCTCGTTCCCGGTATTCGCCTGATTTTGCCCGACGTGAAAGCCGTGGTCACCAAAAAAGGCATTCCCCCGATATCGCTGCGTGTTCTGCTGCACATCTCCTGATCGTGGATCGCTCACCCCTATAGCGTTCGCCACCAGGAGATGTGGCAGCATCCACAACGCGGCAAGCATGATACCCGCCGCTACGATCAGTACGCGATATGTGCTGAATAAACGCTGCATGTTGCCCTTCCACCTCTGACCACCGCCTTTCATGCTTCCTCCATATTAGACCATCAGCTCACAGAAGACAGAAACCTGAGCGCTCGTTTCCCCTGCGCCGGTCTCTCCCCTCTCTATTTTACCCCGGCAGCAAAGAAGCAAGGGGTATATTTATTCAATACTACAGATCAGTCCCAGACCCTGAGCTGCTGCGCTATCGAGGGCGCGATGAAATTCGGTGGCGTGCGAGGGCAACACTTCGTCAATCAGGCGATAGCTCTCCGGGACACCTGGATGCTGATAACGAAAGCGCAGGTAATCGGCGTCGGCTTCGGCCTGGTCGGGGTTGGTCACGCCGCGCAGGGTGGTCCCCAGGCGCCAGACCTCGTCGGGCGTGAGGTAGCCGATGAAAACTCCATACGGCTCGCTTGACTCATAGCCAAAGGGCATACGCCGTCGACCACAGGCCAGATACTCAAACAGCGCGAGAGCGCGCACCGAAATGCCGGCCAGCCAGCCGCGCAGTTGCAAAACGTTGGGATGCGATCCCAGGGCGACTCCTCCGGGCATGGGGCGAGTGTATTCCTCAAGATCCTCCTCTTCTTCTTCTTCCAACAAATCTTCCGGCAGATCCTCCAGGCAAGCAAAATTGATCTCATCCTCGCTCCAGGAGGTGCGCCCGCTGCCCAGAGGCTGCGTATCCGGTCCACTCTCCGCCGACTCTCCCAGCAGACGCTCGCTCAAGAGGGGGGGCTGCTCGCTCATTTCACGCGCCAGTTCACCCAGGCCGACTTCATGCAGCAGCGAGAGCACTTCACTGCGCTCTACCTGGGCACCCGCCAGGGTATGGGTATGCACGGCCTCCTCTTCGTCTTCGTCCTCGACGCCGAGATTCAGCTCCTGCCCACCTGCCCCCGCCTGTTTGTACTCGTCCTCGCTCCACGGCAGACAGTACGTCTCAATCAATGCTCCCCAGACAGCGCGAATCGGCTCTGGATTTTGATAAAGCTGCGGGGCATGGCGGTACATATAGCTGTCACTGACGGCGGTGAAGTGCTCCGCCGAACAGAGCTTCTGATACTCACGCTTGCTATATGGACCACGAGGCAGGGTCTCCGCGAAAAGCTGAGCACGCGGCCAGATACGCGCTCGCTGCAAAGCCGCCGGCATAAAGGCCTCTTCACGAGCACAGCGCGTTTCTTTAAAGAGCCGAAAAATGGCCTTCTCGTCCCTCTGGACCAGCCAGTGCTCAAAAGCTGGCATAATGTGTTCCGCGTATGCTGTCCAATCAAAACCATGCACCTGTATCATCGTAATCGCTTTCCCTTGCCTCACTACTATTCCGTTCGATGGCAGAGTTGCCCTGTCTCTTCGCCGCTCTCCATAGCATATAGTATAGCACGATTGCTCATAATATCCCCCCGCCAGGTCAGCATTTTTCCCATTGAACCGGAAAAAGTCCCGTGGAGCAAGCCGATGTTCTTGACATGCCAGCCGCGAAACTCTATAATTCGCTTATTCGGGAAAAAGCGAAAGAGTATTTCGGAAAAATCCGAATAACCAGAAGGAGAGAGGTTTGAAAACTGAAGAACTGGCTCCCAGCGCGCTGGAGGCTCGCATTTTACGTATGCTGCGCGCTCTGGCCAATCCAGCTCGCTTTCGCATTGTCGCGCTGCTGGCGGAACGCAAGGATTGTACGCCGGTACAACTGACCGAGGCGCTGCCTCTGGCTCAATCCAGTCTGTTCGACCATCTGACCCTGCTGCGCGAGGCTGGCCTGGTGCAGGTGAGTAGCGAGGGTCCAAATCGCTCGTTCTGCCTGGACCCCTCTACCCTTGATTTCCTCGCCGCCTATTTGCATGGGCTTGGACAGCAGGCGCGCTCGTGGACAGAACTGGTGCGCACGACGGAGAAGGAACAGCATATGGAAATACGCACGGCTACCAGTGAGGACGCGGCTGCCATTGCCCATATTTATAATCAGGGCATTGAAGATCGTTCGGCGACGCTGGAAACCGAACTGCGCACGCCAGAGGAGCGCGCGGAGTGGATAACAGCGCGTGATGCTCGCCATCCGGTGCTGGTCGCGACGGACCTGAGCGGGACTGTGCTGGGCTGGGGTTCGCTCAATATGTTCAATCCGCGTGCTGTGTACGGACACGTGGTCGATTTCTCGGTCTATGTGGCCCGCGAACACCGTGGACGCGGCATCGGCGATGCCCTGCTGGGGGCGCTTGAGGAGCGCGCCCGTTCGCTGGGCTACCATAAGATGGTGCTGGCAGCTCTCCCCACCAATGCGCCGGGGATGCGCCTGTACGAGCGCCACGGCTTCCAGACGGTCGGCATCTATCACGAACAGGGCTTGCTGGATGGCCGCTGGGTGGATGTGATTATTATGGAGAAGCTTTTGCCTTGAGATGCTTGCGCGGCCTCTACTACGCCCGGGCCGCGCTGCTGATCGTCTCTTTGACAAAAATGATCTCCCGGGGTGGACTCTCTTACGCCTTTACTGTTTTTTACAACCCATGCGGATTTCGTCCGGCTGGTCAAGCGCGCAACTGACCGGGGCGTTCGCGCTGCTGACCAGCGGCATGATCCTGCTGGAATAGACCCGCTCACCGCCGTATCTCGCCAACAGGCGTCCTGGTGATGGATCATGGCAATAGTGGCT
>DASZXF010000067.1:0-4817 GCA_035546055.1 Ktedonobacteraceae bacterium | reverse complement strand
TTCCCTCCGCTCACTCGTTCCCCCCTACCATCCACACATCTCTTACATGCTTTAGTATACTGATAACCAGTGAAACATGCATGAAGACCTGCCACAATTTATGAATGATCTGTCAGAAAAGCAAAAAGTTATGTCAAATACAACAAAGAGAAACATTACAATCTTTTCACTGACACAAAGCAGTAACAATGTCACAACAAAATACACCCCTATCAATACATTTTGCTGCTTGCTTGTTTAACTTCATGACTGGCACGTCGCCAAAACGGGTATACGGATCACCTTGCGCAACGATGGGCACACCAGAGCGTTGCCCCTGGCGTGCTTTCCGCGCATCTCATCTGCTTGCGCCAGGCAGTGGCCTGTGCTATGCTGGGATAGCGCTGCATTCAATGCGCGGAAAATTACCCTCATAAGGACGCAAGATATGCTGCTCGATCTCTCTGCTCAAGAACTGCTCCAGACCACGCGCGCTGTACGCCGGCGGCTGGATTTTCAGCGGCCAGTAGAGGCAGAAGTGCTTCAGGAATGCCTGGAAATGGCTTTGCAGGCTCCAACTGGCTCAAATAATCAACACTGGCATTTCCTGCTCGTCACCGACCAGCGACAGCGCAACGCGCTGGGAGATCTCTATCGCAGAGGCTTTGCGACCTACTGTGACTATGCCCGCACCGGCCAGGCCGTCGCGATGCGGCAAACAGCCAGACCTACGCGCGCGGCGATGGAAAAGTTGCAGGCTTCATCGCAGTATCTCCTTCAGCACATTCATGAAGCCCCGGCCATGCTGATTCCCTGTATCGAGGATCGTGTAGAAGGTGAGTCGGTAGTCGAGCAGGCGAACGCCTGGGGCTCGATTTTGCCCGCGACCTGGAGCTTTATGCTGGCCGCACGCCTGCACGGTTTAGGTACTTGCTGGACAACGCTCCATCTCTACTACGAACGAGAGGCGGCGGCTGTACTTGGTATTCCCTATGAACAGGTGATGCAGACCGCTCTGCTTCCCATCGCTTACACCCTGGGGACAGACTTTCGCCCGGCTCGCCGCCACTCGCTTGAACAGGTGGTACATTGGGAACGCTGGTGACAGACGGCTTTACCGGTTAGCAGGAAAAGCCTGCTGCTGGCCGTCGAATTGGCCGTGGAACGTGTCTGTGAGCCATCCCGGAAGATCGCCTGCCGCTATGGCGCGGACAGACCTTGTGGTATACTGGCATTAGCACAACGAACCTACATTGCTGTTAGAGAAAGGATGCTGAGAGGTGGCTAAAGAGCAGTCTCTAGACAATCTGTGGTTGGCACAAACGCTCTACGATCTTGGCGGGGTCCAGTTCGGGAATTTTACCGTCAGCGAGTCGACGGTCAGTTCGCCCGTCTTTGTGAACCCGAAAGTGTTGATCAGTAACCCAACTGCCCTGCGTGTGGCAAGCAAACTCATGCAACAGGAGATCGACCTGGCGCAGTCCCTGCGCCGTCCGCGCGTTCATCCCTTTACCGTCGTGGCGGGCGTCCCGGTCGGCGGGTTGTTGCTGGCTTCAGCCTATTCGCTGGAAACGAACATTCCCATGATCTACGCGCGCACACGCCCGGAGGGCACAGGAACCCGTGGCATCGAAGGCCGTTTCACGGCTGGCGATACGGCTCTCATCATCGACGATCTGATTACCCGGGGCAGCAGTGTTCTGGAAACCGCGAAACTCCTGGAAGAACATGGCCTGAAAGTCAAAGATGTCATCGTGCTCATTGATCGCGAACATGGGGCAACCGAGCGGTTGCGCCACCTGGGCTATAATCTGATTAGTATTTTGAAGTTAGATGTGATGTTAAACCATTACATGTCTCGCGGTCTGATCAGCGAAGAAACCTATCAATCCTGCGCAGAATACCTGCGCGGCAAACAGGGCCAGGCCGAAGAGAGCGCGGCCAGCGAAGCCTGAAACTGGTCCGGTTACCAGGGAAAGCAAAGAGCACCGGCAAAACATGTATGAAGCGCATGTTTTGCCGGTGCTCCTGGCTTTCCCTGATAGCCGGGAAGACAGACTGGTTAGCGCGGCGGATAGCCCTGCGGCGGCATCCCCTGCGGTTGCGGCTGCGGCGGACGCTGAGACGCAGGCGCGGGCGTGATGGGATGGGCCGGCTGGACAGGAGGAGCCGGAGGGATGGGAGAGACGGGAGGCCCATCATAGTGGCGCTCATGTCCATTGGTGGCAGTGCTCGCGGCATAATTTTTGACGATGCCCATCAATGGCTCGATCAGGTCGATAGGCAGGGGGAAAATGATGGTCGAGTTTTTCTCCACAGCGATCTCTGTCAGGGTTTGCAGATAGCGCAACTGGAGGGTCGCGGGCTGCGAGCCGATGACGTTGGCGGCCTGCGCCAGTTGCGCGGAGGCCTGCAACTCACCTTCGGCGTGAATGATCTTGGCGCGTTTCTCACGCTCGGCCTCGGCCTGCTTGGCCATGGCGCGCTGCATGGTGGCGGGCAGTTCCACGTCCTTAATCTCTACTGCTGTAACCTTGACGCCCCAGCGCTCGGTGTGCTCGTCAATGATGGTCTGTAGATCGCGGTTGATCTTGTTGCGCTGCGCCAGCAGTTCGTCCAGTTCAGATTGGCCCAGGACATTGCGCAGGGTGGTCTGACCAATCTGCGTGGTGGCCTGCACGAAGTTCAGCACATTGACCACGGCGGCTGCCGGGTTGACGACGTAGAAGTAGATGACCGCCGTGACTTTGATGGTCACGTTATCGCGGGTAATAACTTCTTGCGGCGGAACCGTCAGAGTGACGATACGCAGATCGACTTTGACGATGCGCGAGACGAAGGGCAGGACGAAAAAGACGCCCGGCCCTTTCGCGCCAACCAGGCTGCCCAGGACAAAAATGACGCCGCGTTCGTATTGCTGCACCACGCGGATCGATGCCAGCAGCAACCATAAGGCGATGATGGCCACGACAACGATGATGGCAATGATGAGTGCGGTGGAATCCATACTCATTCTCCTTTTATATCTCACTGAGAGATCGTTTTATCAACTGCTTCGTGAGTAGTAGCCAGTTGAACGTGTAAGCGTAAGCCCTCTACAGAGACAACGCGCAATTCTGAACCTGCATCAACGGTCAAAGCCGGGGGTTCAAGAATGGCCTGCCAGTCTTCTCCTCCATAGCTGACCCGTCCCTCCGGCAAGAGTGGAGTCAGCGAGGTGACGGTCGCGCCGAGCAGACTGTCAAAGCCAGTCCGTCCACGCCGACGCCGAACTCGCAGGAGTATGGCGACGACATAGAAGCCCAGGCAACCGACCAGCAAACTCGCGGCCACAATCACCCACGGATTGACCTGCTCCCCCTGGTAGGGACCACCGCTGCCGCTATTGAAGAACAGCAACGCGCCGACGATCAGCGAGATGACCGCGCCAACGGTCAGCGTGCCATGCGTGGGCAGGCGAACATCCAGGATCAGCAGGACCAGCGCCAGGAGCATCAAGGCCAGGCCAGCCCAGTTGGGAGCCAGCGAACCGGCCCCAAAGAGGAAAAGTAACAAGGCGATTGAACCCATCACACCAGGCAGAATCAGGCCAGGATGTGAAATCTCAACGTACAGGCCGATGATGGCGATAATAAAAAGCAAAAAGATGATATTCGGATCGGTCAACAGGGTATAGAGAGTATCTACCAGACCTGGATTAAGCATATGCACACTCGCGCCAGCGGTTTGCAGCGTTACGCTCTGACCATTCGCCAGCGTGACCACGCGCCCGTCAACCCGCGTCAGCAGATCACCCAGCGTAGATGCATCGATATCAACCAATCCCTGGGATACAGCCTGCTGATCCCCATACGAAGCGGCATTGGTGATCATCCTGGTCGCCAGGTCAACATTGCGCTGATAGCGATTCTGCACATTGGTAATATCGGTGACAAGGACGCTCTCGACCTTGGACTGCATGGTGGTGTCCAGGTTGCTCCCATCGCTGTTGACCGGACTGGAAGCGCCGATGGTCGTCGAAGGGGCCATAGCCGCAATCGGCGCGGCCAGCGTGACGAGCGCCCCGGCAGAAGCCGCATACGCGCCCGCCGGCGAGACATAGGTAATCACAGGAACGGTGCTGTTGAGTTCCGCCGTCATTATGGCCTGCATGGCATCAATGGCGCCTCCCGGCGTGTTTATCTCAATCACCAGCGCCCGCGAGCCATCGCGCTCAGCGGTACTGATAGCCCCGGTGATAAAGCGCTGGGACGCGGCATTAATCTCGCTGTTGAGCAGCGTCACGTCAACTGACGCCCCGGCAGCCGAGGCCGGGTTGCCAGTGCCCGCCAGCACAAGCAGAGCGAGCAGGAAAGCCAGCAAGACAGGTGACACCATGCGCAAGAGTCCGGGCCGACGCGCCCCGCGCGCAGCTCCATTGTATGCTTCACGCAGCATCCCGCGCGAAGACTGGCGCGAAAACATGGCGAATACCTCCAATTATCAAAGATAACGCGCCGCTTTACATTCATGGTCCTCCATGCCTATCATACCACTTCCTCCCTGCAAAAATGATGGTCCTTTTTCACTAATTCCGCCCCCAACGCGCCATCAGCCCGCGCTTTTTCCGTCTCAAACCCGCTCCATAACAATATGCTATGAGCAATATATAGCATATTGTTATTTTCCTGTCAAGAGCAAAAATGGTGCGAGATGGCTTTCCCGCACGCACCAGTAGCTGGCCAGGGTCCAAACGAAAGGCCAGCCAGGCAGGAGTGCAGAGGGCGGCAGCCCTTTGCCAGGGAGCGGGATGTCCCCGCCTTTCTCCTGCTTGCCGCATGGAGTGTGACAGCCCACCA
>DASZXF010000066.1:0-1656 GCA_035546055.1 Ktedonobacteraceae bacterium | reverse complement strand
TCTGCCGGTACGCCTGCTCTCGGTGCTTTTCCTGGTTCTGCTGGCCATTACGATTGCCCTGGCGGTGCAGGTGATCGGCGCGCTGCTGGTCTTTACGCTGCTGATCGGACCCGCAGCGACGGCGGCCCGCCTGGCCAGGAGTCCGTATCGCGCGCTGGCCCTGGCGGTGGTACTGGGCGTGCTCTACACCTTCCTGGGTATTTACTGTGCGGCGGAGAACGGCGTCTGGCCGGTCAGTTTCTTCATCGCCACGCTGTCCTTCGGCGTCTACCTGCCGGTGCGCCTGTTCTCGCCGCTGTGGATGAGCCGGCACACTCGTCGTCGCCAGTCTGCGGTCGCTGAACTGGCGGAGTCTGAGCAGAGTGAGCCGCAGCACGCGACCAGTCTGCCATCCTGAAAGGGGAGGATCTTATGCAAGAGCTTTTGAAGCTTCTTCATTACGACTTCATCCAGCATGCCTACCTGGCCGGGACGATGGTGGCGCTTATCGCGGCGCTGATGGGCTATTTTGTCGTGCTGCGCTCACAGGCCTTTGCCAGCGAGGCGCTCTCCGATATAGGGTTCGCGGGGGCCACGGGCGCGGCGGTCTTTGGCGTCGGTTCGCTCGTCGGCATGTTCGTGCTGACCATCCTGGCGGCGCTGGGCATGGGGGCGCTGGGCGAGCGCCTGCGGGGACGCGATATCGAGATCGGCATGGTGCTCTCCTTCGCCCTGGGCCTGGGCGTGCTCTTTTTGACGATCTATAGCCAGTCTGGCGCCAACGCCACGGCGGGCGTGAATGTGCTGTTCGGCTCGATCCTCAGCGTGACGCAGAGCGATGTCCTCCTGACCCTGGTCAGCGCTCTGCTGACCCTGGCTGTACTGGCCGTGATCTTTCGCCCGCTGCTCTTCGCCTCTATCGATCCAGAGGTAGCACGAACACGCGGCGTCCCGGTGCGCCTGCTTTCGCTGATCTTCCTGATCCTGCTGGCCGTCACAACCGCCGAGGCTGTGCTGGTCGTGGGTGTGCTGCTGGTGCTGGCCCTGCTGATTGTGCCCGCCGCCAGCGCGCTGCGCCTGACCCGCAGACCGCTGACCACCCTGGCGCTTTCGGTCGCCTTCAGCCTGGCTCTGATCTGGGGAGGGCTGACCGTGGCTTTCCTGGGCCCGGGGCGCCAGTTGCCCGTGGGCTTCTGCGTGGCGACCCTGGCGGCGCTCCTCTACTTTATCTCGCTTCTGCTGCAGCGCCTGCGTTCCGCGCCCAGCCGGCCAGCCCGGCCAGACCACCAGCACCCCTGCGAACAATACAGTTCGCTACCCGGTCGGGGCCATTAACCCGGCACGAACCATATGGCTGAAGTGGAGTTAATACGTTCCACTTCAGTCCTTCATTTCTTCCTCCCCACGAACGCGCAACCCTTGCTTGGCGATTTTCTCGCGCAGTTTGAGAATGCCTTCGATCAGCGCTTCAGGACGGGGAGGACAGCCGGGCACGTAGACATCGACCGGGACCACGGTGTCGCAGCCCTGGACGGTGTAGTAGCTGTCATAGAACTCTCCCCCGGAGTTGGCGCACTGTCCCATGCTGATAACCCATTTGGGCTCAGGCATCTGCTCCCAGAGCAGGCGCAGACGGGGCGCCATTTTCTGCGAGAGGGTTCCGGCGACGATCATAAC
>DASZXF010000065.1:0-4887 GCA_035546055.1 Ktedonobacteraceae bacterium | reverse complement strand
TATCGGGTAATCGCGACTGCTCCCAACCCGCAAAAGCGCGCGACTCCTCAGCCGGTCGCCGTGGCCACAGTTCAGAGCGCGCCTCGCGCCCCGGAGGCGCAGCCGCCAGCCGTTTCGCCGGCGGCCAGTTCAAGCATTACTGAACAGTTGCAACAGGAAATCGCCACCGAGCAGCCGCGCAAGCGTGCCAGGCGTGCGGACGCGCAGGTGCGCGTAGAAGAGAAGCGCGAAGCGGATGAGCTAGAAGCGCCAGAGCAGTTCGAGCGCGCTATGCCGGATTACAAACCCGGCGAACTCCAGTTGCGCGTGGAAAACGACTTGCGCCAGGGCGGCGTCCTCTCACGCGCGCTGCCCGGCTACGAGGAGCGCCCGGCCCAGATCGAAATGGCCGCGCTCGTAGCCCGCTCAATTACGGAGAATACCCCGGCCATCATCGAAGCCAGCACCGGAACAGGCAAGGCGCTTGATGTAAATACCCCCATTCCGACCCCCACAGGCTGGAAACGCATGGGTGATCTGCGCGTTGGCGACCAGGTCTTTGATGAACAGGGCCAGCCAACCACGGTGACAGCCGCGTTTGATGTGCTTTATAACCGTCCATGCTACGAGGTTGTCCTGTCCGATGGGTCTTCGCTGATCGCCGATGCCGAGCACGAATGGGCCTCCTATACCGCTGCTGATCGCGGCTGGAGCCGCCGTCAGCGCTCTGAGGTTTACCAGGCAAAGCAGTTCGTGACTCCCGAAAAACTTGCCTTGCTTGATCAGCTGATCGGTTCATCTGCGCTGGAAAGTGCGCTCTCGGTGGCGGAAGCGGTCGAGATCATCCAGGGGCATCATTGGAGCGTTTTTCAGGCTACGCGCACTATGACCCCGGTCAATGCCGGCAAACGGCCCGCGCGCTACCAGCAAACAGCTCTGCTGACTGCGGTACACGAGCGTCTGGCAAAAGACTGGCAGGAACAGCGCCGCCACCAGCGCGCATACACATTGGTCACAACTGAACAGATGGCAGCTACTCTGACCGTGAATACGTCCAGACGCGCCAATCACGCCATCGCGGTAGCCGGGGCTTTGGAACTGCCTGCGGCGGATTTGCCAATCGCGCCGTATTTCCTCGGCGCGTGGCTCGGCGATGGCAGTTCATACAGCAGTCAAATTACCTGCGCTGACCCGGACATCCTGAGAGAGATCGAGAAGGATGGCTACACAGTTCGGCAATTAAAGAGTCGAGCTATTCAGTATGCAGTCGATGACGAAGATGGGAAGGCCACAAGTCGCTGGCGGCCCGGTATAATGGGTCAGCTGCGAGCGCTGAATCTGCTGCGCAACAAACATATTCCCGAAATCTACCTGCGATCCTCCAGACAACAGAGGCAGGCTCTGCTGGCCGGTCTGCTCGATACAGATGGCACAGTTAATCGCTGTGGCGCCGTGGAATTTACTACCACGACCCCACAACTGGCGCAAGATGTCTATGAACTGGCCTGCTCGCTCGGCTTTCGACCTACCCTTCGCCAGGGTACGGCCTGTTTGAATGGCGCGGCGTGCGGACCAAAGTGGACGCTGGCCTTTACAACTGAGCAAAAAGTCTTTCGCCTGGCACGCAAAGTTCAGGCCCACCAGGAGCGCCTGCGCCATTTCAGTCCCGAGCGCAATCGTTTTCGCTATGTCGTGGCCATCCGTCCCGTCCCGTCGCGCCCGGTGCGCTGTATTCAGGTGGACTCGCCCAGCCATCTCTACCTGGCAGGGCGCGCGATGATTCCCACCCATAACAGCCTGGCCTATCTCACCTCCGTGGTACGCTCCGGTAAGGTCGCCATTGTCAGTACAGCCAACAAGGCTTTGCAGGAACAGTTGTTTTTCAAGGATATTCCTTTTATTCAGAAATATATTCGCCGCATCGACGCCGCGCTGGTCAAGGGCATGGGCAACTATATCTGCCTGGATCGCGTGGAGCAGGAGCGCATCGGCATCCAGCATTATGTTAAGAACCGCGACTTTCTGCGCCTGCTGGCGCGCATTGAGGAGAGCGACGAGCGCTTTACTGGCGATTTCGAGATGCTGGGCTTTACCCTGCCGGCGGATATTCGCAGCAAGGTCAACGCTGACCGCGATCAGTGTACCTGGAGCAAGTGCAGTTATTATACCGATTGCTATGTGCATAAGATGAAAACACGCGCCAGCCAGGCCAGTGTGATCGTTGTCAATCACACCCTGCTCTTGCTGGACGCGCTGATGGAGGGCAAGCTGCTGCCGGAGCGCGATGTCATCATTGTAGACGAGGCGCATCACCTGGAAGAAGAGGCCACGCGGGCTTTTACCACGACTGTCAGTCCCGGCCAGGTTGTCACGCTGCTGGCACAGGGTCAGTTGAAAAACCACACGCCGCTGTCGCTCCAGGACGAGACCAGGGCTACGATGAATCTGGCCTGGGAACAACTGGCGCGCGTGGCTGATCCGGGGGCTAAAGGCAGAATAAACTTGAAAGAGCCGCTCCAGGAGGGTCTGGGACTGGCCAGTATGGTTGAGAAGCTGGCGGACGCGTTGCGCACAGGACGCCCTAAAGACATGGATGAGAAAGACGAGCAGCTTTATGACAAGCTGATTACCCGCGCCCAAAATCTGGCGGGCGATATTCGCATTGTCTTTTCTGTCAACCAGCCTGAGAAGTACGTCTACTATGTTGAGGGCGTAAAAAGTGGGAGACGCGGCGCCGAAAGCCGACAGTTGGAAGTCTCGGCGGCGCCCCTGGAGGTGACAAACTGGCTGCGCGAGCAACTTTTCGACAAGGCCAATGTCATCTGTACCTCCGCGACGCTGGCTACCATCGGTCCCGATCCCGCCAGGCCAGAGGTCAAAGGTCCGAATTTCGCCTATTTCCGCAAACGCATAGGGCTGGATCACGAAAACTATCCCGAGGTGCGGGAACGCATTCTACCGCTGACCTTTGATTACGAGGGACACGCTCTGCTCTACCTGCCGCGCCACATTCCCGAACCTGCTTATGCGGGTCCGGCAGAAGAGGCGTACACCAGAGCCATCGGGCACGAAATGATCAAGCTCGTCCAGGCCTCGCGGGGACGCGCCTTCCTGCTGTTTTCCAGCAAGCGCATGCTGGATAAGGTATTTGATCTGTTTATGAGCGATCTGCCGGTGCATCTCAAATATCCCCTCCTGCGCCAGGGGGATATGACGCGCCTGGAACTGGTGCGCAGCTTCCGCGAACGCGAGGGCGCGGTTCTCTTCGGACTCAAAAGCTTCTGGGAAGGCGTCGATATCGCCGGAGAAGCGCTTTCCCTGGTGGTGATCGATAAATTGCCCTTTGATCCGCCTGACGATCCGGTTCACGAGGCGCGCGTGGCTCAGATGAAAAGCAATAACGAGAACTGGTTTGGCACCTTCGTCCTGCCTCAGACCGTCCTGCGCCTGAAACAGGGGCTTGGCCGTTTGCTGCGCACGCACGATGATCGCGGCGTCATGGCCATTCTTGACACCCGCCTCTATACCAAATCCTATGGCAAGCAGATTGTTCAGGCGCTCCCGCCCGCCCGCCGCGCCTTCAACATCGAAACTGTCGAGCGCTTCTTCCAGGAGTCAGCCGAGGACGAAGACGCAGCGCCTTTCTAATGCATTCCCCCGTCCTCTCCCAGCACAGGCACAAAACCAGCGCACCTCTGCTCTTACGCGCAGGGTCCAGGCGAGAGTAAAAGGCGTGGGATACTATCAGGTCTGGAACTATCGACAGTTCCTGGCACCTGAATGAGCTGACTGGTGTCAACGAGAACATGGTCTCTGTCAAAGGAGAGCGGGAAGCGATCCATGTTTCTGGGAGATGGACCGTCCAGATACTCACCGTCGCCATGAAAATGCGCCCCATGCGAGGGACATTTGAAACTGTGGCAGTCGTTGCGAAAAGCGACAGTCGTGCCCAGATGCGGACAACTGCGGTAAAGGGCCAGCCAGTACGAGCCATCATTGTCGCGGGTAAACCGTTCATCGGCCAGTTGTTGTTCAAGCTCCTGCCCGCGCAAAAGATAGGAAGTTTCCCTGGCCAGGTGGATGATAAATGCCCTGGCAGACTCCTGATAAAAGACTCCGGCGCGATTCAGCTGGAACGCGTCTGGCGTGGCAGCCGGAAAAGACGCTTTAAGACCAATGTCCAGCGCGCCCCCAAACCGTCCATTCAGGGCCGGATAGAGCATAGAGAGCGCGCCTGCGCTACCAGCTCCCATGAACAGACCTCCAGCCACCAGGATTGATCTGCGCAGCAAACGCCGGCGGGCCTGGCGCCGCGCTGCCTCAGCTCCATAGAGAGCCTCATACTGCTGAGATAGAATATCCGCTCCGTTGTTCTCTTCATCGTAACGATCATTGCTCATATTTGCTCTCCATCATCAAAAAGAGACGTATAGCCAGGAAAATGCGCAACTCACCATAAAGAGATTGTAAGCGTTTTTTACAGACAAATGCCAGCTTGCCATCCACAAAAGCAACTGGAAACGCCGGTCGTTTGTCATAAATCAAAGGGAACAGGAAAAACTTCTCAGGAGGATTTTACAAAATTCTGATAAGTTTCTCAAACTTTCTTGAGACTCCCCTGTTAAAGTTATTGGTGTACAGGAGAACCTGTACAGACCATGACAAGTAATGACAAGGCCGTTCAGTCGGAATGTTAAAGACAAAAAACCAATAAAAGGAGGTATGTGTAGTAACCAGAACAAGCTGTGCATAAAACCAACATCGAGGCCCTTCTAAAAGGGAACAGGAAGTCAGGCGCCTGTTCCCTTTTTCATTTTCCCAACCGCATATCATATCAAATCCGTTTGCATGGTGTCCAACCGTGTGAAGGTAGCGGCGCTGCTGGCCCGCGCCGCCTGGGGGGCCGCT
>DASZXF010000064.1:0-2267 GCA_035546055.1 Ktedonobacteraceae bacterium | reverse complement strand
GCCGCGACGTGGTGGTGACCATATATGATACCATAGCCCGTGACCTTTCCGCCATACGCGGCCTGGAAGCCCAGCAGCACCTGCGCAAGCGGGTGGCGTGCGTAAAATATTTTGAGAACCTGTCTGCCGGGGACGTGGCTTACCGTAACTACGCCTATGCCTCCCACTACAGCTACGACATGGAGGGCAATGTGCAGTGTCTGGTACAGGACTTCCCCGACCTGGCCACGGTGAAGCAGCAGTACAAGCGCATAGATTATGACTACGACGTGATCAGCGGCAAGGTGAACATGCTGAGCTACAACCGCGGCTGGCCGGACCAGTTCTACCAGCGGTACAGCTATGATGCCGACAACCGCATCACGGAGGTGAGCACCAGCGCCGACGGCTTTATATGGAAGCGCGATGCGGCCTACAGCTACTACGCCCATGGCCCGCTGGCGCGAGTTCAGCTGGGCCATCAGGCGGCCCAGGGCGTGGACTATGCCTATACCATAGAGGGCTGGCTGAAGGCGGTGAACGGCGATACGCTCATTACGGCCGGGGACATGGGCAGCGACGGAGCCGACATCATGACGTCCCTGGACGCGGTGAGCTACACGGTGGACTATTTTAAGAACGACTACAAGAGCATCAGTGGGCGCAATGTGCAGCATATAAGTGCGCAGTCCAAAGACCTGTTCAACGGCAACATAGCGCGGCAGACGGTGGCCATAGATACTTTCGGGAAGCTGAGCAAGGCCTATGTGTATGACCAGCTGAACCGTATCCATGATGCGCGCTACAGCGGTGTGGACGCATCTGGGGGGACCCTTACGCAGCTCAACGACTACCACAACTATTATGAGTATGACGCCGATGGCAACATCACCAGGCTGGTGCGCAATGGCAGCCGCACGGCCACGGGAGTGCACCTGATGGACAGCCTTGTATACAGGTACGACACGGGCAGCCACAACAACCGCCTGCTGCAGGTTCGCGATTATGCAGACAGCGCCTATGCCAATGACATAGCCAAAGACACCTCCGGCCGCACCCGCTACCAGTATGACCTTACAGGCAATACGATAGAGGACCTGGTGAGCGGGCAGGACACGGTGGAATGGAACCTGTATGGCAAGGTGACGGCCACGCGCAACCGTGCGGCGCGCAACAACATGCGCTTCATGTATGACGGTATGGGCAACCGTGTGGCCAGGTATTTTACGCAGGCTACGGACAGCAACTACAGGGAGAACAATGACTACTACGTGCGGGACGCGCAGGGCAACATACTGGCTATCTACAGGGACAGGCGGGTGTATCACGGCCTGACGGCAGGGGGCTATGTGCATGCTGCCAACCCCGTGCTGCGGATGATGTCGGGCGGCAGCGCCACGTTCAACGCCCAGTTTGTAGCCCCCGTATACGGCCATGACGGCGCCTTTGCCAGCGCGCTGCTGTCTGCCGCTACGGACAGCTTCACTACGGCAGAGTTAGCAGGTAAGAGTGTGTCATACTTCACCTCCCGGTCTCCCGCCATGTACTACAACATGCTTTTTGCAGACACGGGCTATATAGCGCCGCTCATCGATGCCGAGCGCAGCGGAGGCGACACCATCATCACCCCTGCGCTGCTGGCTGGCGCCGATGCGCTGCTGCAGTTCGTGCTGGACTCCTCCCTCACCGATACCACGCACCACGGCCACTACCGTGTGCATGGCCACCTGGGGGATAACCCTTCGGTCATCGTGCACGATGGCTATATAGAGTTCACCGGGGTGCACGACACGTTGCCGTCCTACCGCTTCGGCTACAACCATTACCATGGGGATATGGACCGGCTATCGGGTCTTGTGGGTCTTACCGGGGCCCTGGGTGCGGCCTTTGGCGGCGCCACTGCAGACCGGTCGCTGCACCTGCTGTGCACGGTTGCCGGGGGCGACAGCATATTGCGCGATATGGCCCTGGCTATCTCCTACCTGGGCAGCCCCGCGGACACCACCGGGGTCACGGCGGTAGTAGACTCCATCATGGGGCTGGGCTGCGATGTGGGTGCGGCGCTGGTTTCGGGTGCCAAGGTGGATGGCACGTTGCTGGGCACCACGATCTTTATGATCGGCATGCTCAACAACCCTCATGCCTTCAGGCTGTACCTGCCGTTATTGATAACAGACACCACGCTGAACGAAAACGGTGCCTACCGCAGCGGCCTGCAGGCCATGCTGCCGCAGCTGCTGGCCACCTTCGGCAGCCGGTACAAGGCCACGCAGTTCTTTGACGGCTAT
>DASZXF010000063.1:0-2953 GCA_035546055.1 Ktedonobacteraceae bacterium | reverse complement strand
GGCTTATGTCCTTTCCGTGGGTGAGAGGGCCAGCGGCCAGGAGTTGACGCGCTCTTTGCTTGAGAAGATCGCTTCATTCGCCTTCTGTAGTCGCGCGGGGATGCACTATACTGCCCGCAAGCAGAAGGCCAGGCGCGGGGGTGATTACTGGTACGCCTATCGCCGCTTGCAGGGGCGGCTGGTCAAACGCTATCTGGGCAAAACGGAGGATCTCACCCTGGCACGCCTGGAGGAGGTTGCGCGTGGGCTGACTGAGGTGAGCGATGCGCGCGAGTCCGCTGTGCCGGCGTTCCTGGAGGCTCTTCTGCCTCTCTCTGGAAAGTCTGTGGTGGATGCAGCTCACGCGGAGACGGCGCGGCGCTCTTTTGCGATGGAGACGCCGCTATTGCTCTCCCGGCTGTCTCCGCCGCGCCTGCCGGCTGCGCTGCTGACTCGTCCGCGTCTGTTCAGCCTGCTCGACGCGAGCAGGGAGGGATGTTTGACTCTGCTGGCGGCTCCGGCTGGCTTTGGGAAGACCACCCTGGTTGGCCAGTGGATCGAGGCCCGGCGCGCTGAGCCGACTTTTCCGCCGGTAGCCTGGGTGTCTCTGGACGCAACTGACAATGATCCGTTGCGCTTCTGGCGCTATATTGTCACGGCCTGCCAGACCTTCGGCGCTGAGCTTGACCGGGTTCACGATGCCCTGCTGGCCATGACGCCGCAGCCGCCTTTTTTGCAGGCAGGACTGTCAGCCGTCCTGACCGCTCTGCTTAACGCTCTGGCCCTCTGTCCGGCTGGTGGTATCCTGGTGCTGGAGGATTATCACGTTATCAATGAGCAGGCGCTGCACGCCAGCGTCTCTTTTTTCCTGGAACATCTTCCGCCCGCGCTTCACCTGATTCTCATTAGCCGCAGCGAGCCTCCCTTTTCGCTGGCTCGTCTGCGCGCCGGCCATACCCTGTCTGAAATACGCGCTGCCGATCTCAGCTTTTCTCAGGAAGAAAGCGCCTCTCTATTGCGACAGAGGCTGCCTTTTTTCCTGACCGACGCGGCGGTGCAACGTCTTCACGCGCAGGTAGAGGGCTGGGGTGCCGGTCTGCAACTCGCTTTGCTGGCTCTCCAGCGCAGTCCCGCGCCGCCTGACAGCGAGCGGGCGCTTGCGCTCTTTGCGCGCCATGACGCTTCTGTACGCGACTATTTCATCAGCGAGGTGCTTGATGCACAGGACGAAGAGACGCAGCAGTTTATCCTCCAGACCAGTATGCTGACCCGCCTGACGGCTTCCCTGTGCGATGCGGTGGTTGGACAGGCTAACGGCCAGGAGACGCTGGAGCGACTGGCGCGGTTGAATCTCTTTCTGGAGCCACTCGCCGGTGCCGCATCTCAGCCGTCCGTGTCTGCCCTGACATGGTATCGCTATCACGCGCTTTTCGCCGAGGCGATGCGCCATGCCGCGCTACGTCGCTATGGCGAAGCCCATCTGCGCCATCTCTGCGCCCGCGCTTCTGACTGGTATGAAGCGCGTGGTTATGTCAGTGAAGCCATCGATACCGCTCTGGAAGCCCGGGAATACGCGCGGGCGGCGGCTCTGATTGAGCAGTCCATCAAAGAGCGCACCTTTCCCGGCGAAATCCATGAGCCGCATACCTTGCAGCGCTGGCTGGTCCGCTTGCCGGATGCCGTACTGGAACTCCATCCTGTTCTCTGCCTGAGTTACGCGACCGCGCTGTTGTTTTTGAGTTCCTCCTGGTTGCCCGATGAGGCAACTTTGCGTCCGCTGGAAAAGCTGCTGAGCAGCGCTGAGCAGGCGTTTCTGCGCGAAAATCAACAGCCGGAACTGGGTGAGCTATGCGCCTTTCGCGCCCTCCTGGCCTTGAGGCAGGGAAAGATGCAGATGGCTATTGGCTATGCACGGCAGGCGCTGGAGCGGCTAAGCGGGGAGCAGCCCATCTGGCGCGGCCTGAGTCTGTGCATCGCGGTAGATGAGTGGATTGAGCAGGGGCGCTTTCAACAGGCCCGCGCGGCCTTGCTCGAAGCTTATACCCTGTGTGAAGCCGCGCACAATGACTATTTTCAGCGTGTTTCTCTGACCAGACTGGCTCAGGTGCTCTATGAACAGGGGGAGAGCCAGCCAGCCGCCTCACTTTATCGCCAGCTCCTTGAGCACGCGCGCGAGGAAAAGACCGTGTTCATGCTCTGCAATTCCCTGCTCGGCCTGGCGACCATTTTTTACGAGAGCAATGAACTGGAAAAGGCATCTGACTATGCTCAGGAGGCTCTGGCGGCCAGCCAGACTCAGCATTTGCTGGCTTATGAAGTGCGGGCTACGCTGGTTCTTGCCCGTGTGCAACAGGCGCAGGGTCAGGCTTTTGTTGCCCAACAACGACTCGCGGTCCTGCTTGATAGCGTGCCTGTCTCTCTGACCTATCTTGTGCGGGACATTCAACTGGCTCAAGCTCGGCTGGCCCTCTCTCTCGGCGATCACCTGAGCGTGCAACGCTGGATGATTGCTCGCCAGCCGCAGGCGAATGTTCTGCGCGCCAGGGAAGAAGAACTGCTCCTGAGTCGCTGGCTGCGCACGCAGGGCAGACTCTCAGAGGCGGCTGAGCGGCTGGCAGAACTGCTGGACGCGGCCAGGCAGAGTGGACATACACGCTTCGCGCTTGAGATCCAGGCGGAGATGGCGCTGGTGATCGATGCCAGCAAACGCAAAGCGGAGGCGCTGCACCTGTTGCGCGAGGTGCTGGCCCAGGCGCTTGCCAGCAACGCCCTGCGTCTCTTTCTTGACGCCGGGGAACAGATGGCCCTGCTTTTGTACGCTCTGCTCCCACAGTTGCGCGATCCGGTTCTGCTCACGTACCTGCGCTCGGTCCTGCGTGTCTTGCCCGCGCACGCGCCGGACGGTACGCCGGCCTCGCCTCTGCTTGAGCCGCTTTCGCCCCAGGAAAAGCGCGTCTTACGCTTGCTGGCCGAG
>DASZXF010000062.1:0-8656 GCA_035546055.1 Ktedonobacteraceae bacterium | reverse complement strand
TGTGCATGCAGCGGCTCCCCAGGCGGCGCGGGCAAGCACCGCCGCTACATTCACGGAGAAGGAACGTACACAACCTTTGCGGATTTGATATCACCCCCTGCTCATTCATCAAGCAAGGGGTGACAGAGCTTCAGCGGCTCTCTTGCTTTTAAAACGGTCACTCTCTCTGTCGGATCTCTCCGGCGGCTAGCTGGGCGCGAATCAGGCGGGCATAGTAACCATGGCGGCGCAGCAGGTATTCGTGAGTGCCTTGCTCGACGATCCGACCATTGTCCAGAACCAGGATGACATCGGCGTTGCGCACGGTGCTGAGGCGGTGGGCGATGACGATCTGGGTGCAGGGCAGACGCCTGAGATTGTGCTCGACGATTTGCTCGGTGACGACATCGAGGGCGCTGGTGGCTTCATCGAGCAATAAAAGAGAGGGATGGTGAGCCAGAGCGCGCGCCAGGGCCAGGCGTTGACGCTGGCCACCCGAAAAGGCGCTGCCGCCTTCGGAGACGATGGTTTCGTAGCCCATGGGCATTTTCTCGATATCATCGGCGATGGCGGCAAGCTGCGCGGCCTCCTGGACACGCCCTATATCGAGAGATGGATTATTCAGGGAGATGTTTTCTTTGACCGAGCCGCTAAATACAAAACTCTCCTGCAACACACTGCCAAACTGGCTGCGCACTTCCTGGTAGTTGAGTTGCTCCAGGGGCAGATTATCGAACAGAATAGCTCCGGCGGTCGGTGTGATCAGACCAACCAGCAGTTTGCCCAGGGTACTTTTACCAGAACCGCTGCGGCCAACCAGGGCGACCTTCTGCCCTGGATAAATTCTGAGGTTGATGTCCTGGAGAATGAGCGGCCCCTGCTGATCATAGCGAAAGCTGACGTGCTTGAGTTCAATCTGACCGCTCAGGCGGTGAGGTGTGCGCACGCTGGCAAGATCCTGCTCCGGCTGCGTGCCCACCACATCGGCCAGGCGCGCAAAGTGCGCCCGCGCGATTTGCAATTCCTGCACTCCGCTGGCCAGGGCGGTCAACGGGACCAGAAACTGCACAGCCAGGGCGTTGAGGGCCAGCATTGTGCCAATGCTCATCGTGCCCGCGATGACCTGGAGCGATCCTATCCAGAGCAGGAGCAGGGGCGAAATGACATTGATGATGCCGAATAGATTACTGACCAGGGCGGAAAGATAGTTCAGACGCAGGGAAATGTTCATCTCGTTGAAGAAGTGGCTCTCCCAGCGGTTGAAGACGCGCTGCTCGGCGCCGGCGGCTTTAATGGTAGCAATACCGGCCAGGACTTCGTTCATGTATCCCTGCGTTTTGCCCTGAGCCTCCAGGTCGCGCCGGGTCAGACGCCTCACGGCGGGAGCGGTGAGCAGCAGCAGAGCAACCTGGGCGAGGCCCAGAAGCAGAGCCAGGCCGGCGATGCTTTTTGACAGGGAGAAGAGGATGAGGAATGAGAGCACGACGGTACTGCCATCCAGCAGGGTAGAGATCATCTGGTTGGTCAGCACATCGCGGATAGCCAGGTTGCTGTTCATACGCGCGAGCAAGTCGCCGCTCAGGCGCAACTGGAAAAAGCGGTAGGGCAAACTCAGCAGATGTTCAAAGAAATTGAGCATCATGTTCGTATCGAGCCTGGTTTGCAGGTACAGCAAAAGGGATGAGCGCAGAAAAGCGGCGATGCCCTGCATGAGCACCAGGATGAGCATGCCAAGGGCCAGGGTGATCAGCATGTTGGCGTCTTTGGCGGGCAGAATACGGTCCACGACCACTTCGGTCAGCAGCGGTCCCCCCAGGCCGAGTATTTGCAAGAGCAGAGAAGTGCCGAGAATCTGGCCTACGACGACGCGCATACGCAGAAAAGAGCGCAGATAGGCCCGCAGCGAGAGGGATGGCGCCGGCGCTTTTTGCTCAAACTGCGCTCCAGGCTCCAGCATGATTGCCACCCCGGTAAAGCCCTCGTCAAACTCAGCCGGGGTCAGGGTACGGCGTCCCAGCGCGGGATCAACAACTTCGACGCGCGCGCGCGACCAGCGTTCGACCACCAGGAAGTGATTGAATTCCCAATGCACAATAGCTGGCAGGCTGACAAAGCGAAAATCGTCGAGATCCAGGGAAACTGTGCGCACACGCAGACCATACAGGCGGGCTACTCTGACTATTTCCAGGGCGGTCAGCCCGTCGCGTCCCACGCCACAGCGCGCCAGCACTTCGCCTGCGCCAGCCGCGTAGCCGTAATAGTTGAGAATCATCGCCACACAGGCCGCGCCGCACTCCACAGCCGTCATCTGCCTGATTTCGGGGACGCGCCGCTTGCGCCTGATCTTCCGGCGCTTCGCGCGACTCGCCGGGGCGGGCGTATTCGTCAAAGCTCGCAGCTTGCTGGTATCAGCCTCCATCATGCGCAAAAGCTCAAGCGGATAGCGATCAGACTGCTGCTCCCAGCGGTGGCCGCGTTCATTCCGCCCGGGGGGTCCGCCCCTGGCATCCTGCGGAGAACGTGGAAGCATCCTGACCAGGGGCGCGCTTCCCTCCCGCTGCTCAGAGGCGGGCAGTTCGACGCGCGCGGACTGACCAGGATGCGCCGACCTCTGAGCCGGCCAGCCTACGCCCGGCAGGACTGTTGTACTCTTTTTTAATGCTTGCTTTGGCGTTTTCTGTGGATTATCCTGCTGCACTCTTCATCTTTCTCTATCAGCGCCAGTTCTCCTGCCGAACTGCCTGAATCCTCACATTAAAAAGCTGCTCAATGCTGTGCTTTATCCCTCTGATCCAGGCGAAAAGATTCGCCTGGATGCGGACGACAGTGCGATAGCCGGGAAGCAGCGAAAAAGCGCTGCGCTCGCCAATCTGCGCCTGCACCTGGGCCTGGCTGCCGAGATAGGTTTGCGCCAGGGCCATGGGTTCGACGGACGCCACCGCCACGACCGAGGGACCGGCGACGGTCATGGCCAGGGGCAGTTGTGATTTGATCTGCGCGCCGATGGCAGCCGGACTCATTACCCCGGCCTCAATGGTGCGAATGGTACTGGTAAAGCTGATGTTGGCGCTGGTAATCGCAATCGTCACCGGTTGTCCGACCTTGAGATTGGCCTGCTGATCCGGGGCGAAAAGCAGGAGAACAACCACGCCCGGCTCATCCTTTTCATCCATGACGCTGGCCTGCACAATCAATCCCTTGCCCTGAACCAGCACCGGTACCTGGATGGACCAGACGAGCACGCCGCCGCTCACTGCCAGCAAAAGCAAGAGCCAGAGGGACAGGAACACGCGCGGAGAAACCAGGCGCAGCACAACATGGCTCTCCTGCTTTTGCATATAGTTGTCAATCGCCCGCTGGCGAAAGATTGAACGATCTGGCGTAGCCACCTGTTTGCCTCCCTTCTTGCCAGGCGTCTGCCCGCCTCGTACAAAACCGCCCTCAAGCGCGCCGAGGCACGCCAGAGATCATCCCCGGCGTGCGCTCTCCTGGGACAGAACCAGGACGAGATGTAGCAGATATTCTCCGCTTCCTGCGGGAACGGCCCAGGACCAGACCTCGCCCGGCTAGTGCCTCTATCTCCAGGCCACGCGTCCATTCATCAGCCAGGAAAAAGGCCGGACGGTCTACCAGTGAGCATTGGCGGGATAGGTCACACCGTTGGCGGCAGTGGTCCCGGTACCCATGGTGGTGCCAGTTCCCATGGTAGTGCCAGTTCCCATACCCATGCCGGTCCCCATATTCATGCCGGTAGTGGTGGTGGTACCGGTGCCCATGGTGGGACGGTGGTGACAATGGTGATGGTGATGATGATGATGGTGAGCTTTGCCACCGGCGACAAGAGCGAGCTGATCCTCCGTCAACTCCTGTAAAACGACCTCCTGGGTACCAGACGCTTGCTTAAAAATGGAGAACATCGTTCTCTCCTTTCCGAACTAAGAGTCTACAGGTGGCCATCACTCCATGACGACCACCTTCCTGGTGCCTCTTTCAGAGATGCACTTCTATTCCAACAGCATTCCATAGGTACGGAAAGGAATGCCATGAAACATTACTAGTATAAACTGTTCTGAAAGCTGTATAGCTCTTATATATCGTTTAATAGCTAAATATTGCTATAGCTCTTTTTATTTCTTAACCCGGTTCAAGCAAAGATGAGCCACAGGTATTTTCACGAACATGCCAGGAAATCTTTACAGCCCGGTATTTCTGGGGGAACCGCGTGGCCGGCGCAGTGAGCAATAGGCATAATAGGGAACGAGAGCCTCAAAGGGATTTCTTTGAGGCTCTCGCTCAGGGGATAGGACAAAGCATCGACGCGCTGCTCCTGGTCATCAGGCGCCTTTGTTCAGGATGATGTCGGTGTCGTTCACCTCCAGCGTCAGGCGGGCGGCTGACGGATTGCTGCCAACAGCTAACTGGACATCGCTGGTGCTGTCGGCTGGAGCCTGCACACCGGGAAAGTTCGAGACGAGCGGCCCCAGAATGCCGGTAATTTTCAGACTGAACGAGGAACTGGCAGGCAGAGTGAGATCCATGGAGCCGCTATTGCAACTGATGGTCGGGGCGCTGCCCTGGGCGATAGTACCGTTGAAGATGACGGCGCCGCCGTTGTCATCCACCTTCGATTTGCCCTCCAGGGTCACGCCTATCAGGGTGATGCGGCTGCCGTTCGTGCTCAATTGCATGGTGCCGCTGACTCCCAGGACAGTGATGGCATCGCTGACATCCATATGGAGATCCGCTTCTGGTGGCACGATCAGAGTTATGTCACCATCGCATTGAGTAAGCTCGATGGTATCGCTGGCGCTATCCTGGGTATATTGAGGAAAAATGCCCATGAACGTCACCCGACTGGCGGGTCCGGCCTGAATAGTGACATTGCCGGTACAGCGGTCGCCAATGATGGTCGGATGCGGGCCAACTGAAATGCTCACTCCATTGTGGGCGCGGGAGATAAAGAAGCCCAGCACGCCCGCAAGCAAGAGGAGAACGACCAGCCCGGAGATGCACCCGCCCACCCTTCTCAAGGGTCGCTGGATACCTGGATATTGATACATGTTACGTCTCCCTTACTCGTTAATGGTGATATCGCCGCCGTTTGTGGCGAGGGTCAGCGGGGCGCGCTGTCCGCTGCCCAGGCTCGCCTGGAGGGTAAAGCCATTGTTTGCCGCTTGCGCTTTGACGCCTGGAATGTTGCTGATGATGGAGCCGCCGTTGCTGGCCGTGGCGCCGAGCTGAACCGCCGTATTTTGAGGCAAGGTGAGGGTAATTGCTCCATCATTGGCGGTGAAACTATAGCTGCCTGTGGCATCAAGTGTGCCCCGGAAGGTCGTATCACCGCTGTTATTCGCCACCACGACCGAGCCGCTGAGGTGATTATCAATGGCCTTGAGAATTCCGCTGTTGCTGCGTAACAAAGAGGGGCCGAGAATCGTGCTATTCTTGACGGTCAGAGAACCACTGTTGGTCTCCAGGTGCATCTGGCCTGTAATACCATCGACCAGCAAGGCGGCATCATTGGTATTTATCTGCAACGTGATGTGCGCCGGCACAGTAATATTGTAGAGACCGCCGGTGTTGATGCCCAGGTCGTAGATCACGGTCCGCTGATCGCTGCTCTCCTGGTACTGCTCGGCCAGGCCAACGGGGATATTGAATGGGCGCACCGGCTGGATGACAATCTGCCCATTGTCTCCGCCCGCGTGAATATAGATGGTGGCGTGAGCGTTGGCGGCGCTTTCGAGAATCAGCGTCGGGCTCGCGCCAACCTGGATGGCGGTCGATCCCCAGTGAAAGGTGAGGCCGAACCCGGCACCCAGCACCACCAGAACAATGGCCAGAATCACCAGCGAGGTGAGACAGCCCAGGCAGCCCCGGCCTCTGCGGTTGCCAAAGCGCCTGCCCACCTGCCCGTTACCCATATAGGGCATTCCGCCATTGCCATAGAAATTGGCGTCAGGATCAGGATATTGCATACATTTCAACGCTTCCTTACAGTGCTCTTTTCTTCAACTGATCACTGTACTCTTGAGATATTTTTCAGCCATAAGTATAACAAAAAGACCCGGCTAATGCCGTGACGCAAGCAATACCCCTGCTGTGGACTATCTCACATCATGGAGCGCGGACAGGGCAAACGGGCTTGCTCAGACGCGCGCAATGGCCGTTGCTTGTTGGAATGAATCTTTATAGTAACAGAAGAATTGCTATGACTTTTCAATGGAAGGGAAAAGAGATATGATAATGACAGGTACGCTTGAAGAACCGGCCACACAGGAGAAAAAGGGCGGGATGTACGAGATTCAGCCAGGGCGTTCTCATCCGTTGGGAGCCACACCGGATGCGCAGGGAGTAAATTTTGTGCTCTTTTCGGAGCATGCTACCGCTGTTGAGCTTCTGCTTTTTGCCAGGGCAGATGATCTGGAGCCGATGCAGACCATCAGGTTGGACCCGCAACAGCATCGCACGTTCCATTTCTGGCATGCCTATATTCCCGGTCTGCCGGTGGGCACGCACTACGCCTATCGCTTGAGCGGACCTCAAGGGCTGCACAATGAGGGGGAGCGCTTCGACGCGCAAAAAGTGCTGATCGATCCCTATTCCAGGGGCAACTACACCGGTCTGTGGCAACGCGCGAAGGCGGTGGGCGATGGGGATAACCTGCCTACCTCCATGCGCAGTACCGTCATTGATTACGCGCATTACGATTGGGAGGGCGATCAGCCTCTCAATCGTCCGCTGAATGAGAGCGTGATTTACGAAATGCACGTGGGCGGCTTTACCCGTTCTCCTTCCTCCAACTGCCAGCACCCCGGCACGTTTCACGCGGTGATGGAAAAAATTCCCTATTTGCAAGCGCTCGGTATCACGGCGGTCGAACTGATGCCGGTCTTCGCCTTTGACGAGGATGGGGTTAACAGGACCAATCCGCAGAACGGCGCGCCGCTGGAAGATTACTGGGGCTACAATCCAGTTAGCCATTTCGCTCCCCACCAGGCGTACTGCGTCTCGCCCCAGACTGGCAGCCACATCAACGATTTCCGCGATATGGTCAAGGCGCTGCACAAAGCGGGCATCGAGGTCATTCTGGATGTCGTGTTTAATCACACCAGCGAAGGCGGCGAGGGCGGACCAACCATCAATTTTCGCGGCATCGATAATCGCGTGTACTATTTGCTCGATCCACGCGACCGCGCGAACTATCTCAATTACGCGGGCACCGGCAATACTTTTGACTGCAATCATCCCATCGTCGATAAGCTGATTGCCGACTGCCTGCGCTGGTGGGTCACAGAAATGCATGTCGACGGCTTTCGCTTCGATGAAGGCTCGATTCTCTCCCTGGATGTCAACGGCAATCCCATGGAGTACCCGCCGGTGATCTGGAATATCACGCTTTCGGAAATGCTGGCCGAAACCAAAGTCATCGCCGAGCCGTGGGACGCGGCTGGCCTGTACCAGGTGGGCAGTTTCCCCGGCTATCGCTGGAGCGAATGGAACGGGCAATATCGCGATACTATCCGCCGGTTTGTCAAGGGCGATCCCGGTATCATCAGCGCGGTAGCCTCGCGGATCGCGGGCAGTTCCGATATCTACCAGTCCAGCGGACGCTTACCCACCAATGGCATTAATTTTATCACCTGTCACGACGGCTTTACCCTCAACGATCTGGTCTCCTACGATCAGAAGCACAACGAGGCCAACGGCGAAGATAATCACGATGGAGCTGACAACAATCTGAGCTGGAACTGCGGAGTGGAAGGCTTTACCGACAATTCGCAGATCATCGGTCTGCGCCAGCGCCAGATGAAGAATTTTCTGGCCATCCTCCTGCTCTCTCAGGGTGTTCCTATGCTTTCGATGGGCGACGAGGTGCAACGCACCCAGCAGGGCAACAATAATGTCTACTGCCAGAATACGCCGCTGAGCTGGTTCGACTGGGCACAGGTGGAGCAACACGCCGGGCAGTTGCGTTTCTGCCAGCGCATGATCGCCTTCCGCCGCAACCACCCCAATCTGCAACGCGCTCAGTTCCTCACCGGTCAGCCGGACGCCACCGGCAAGCCTGACATCGCATGGCATGGCTGCAAACTGAATGAGCCGGGCTGGAATGATGCTCATTCTCGCGTGCTGGCCTTTACGCTCTGGAGCCAGAATCGCGATCAAGATCTCCATATTATGCTCAATATGGACGCGCACAATCTCGACTTCGCCGTACCCGCAGACCGGCAGTGGTACGTCGCCGTCGATACCGCGCTCACAGCCCCCGCAGACATCGCTGAACCTGGCCAGGAACACCGCTTCAATGATCAAACCTACCACGTCGAGAGCCACAGCGTGGTCGTTCTGCTAGCAAAATAATATCAGTCCTCCCCACTTTTTCCAGCGCCGCAAGCGCGTTTCCCCGCCCCATCTCAAGGGAAATGATGAGGTTTGGCGAGCACTGCGCGCTCGCCAAACCTCATCCCCAAAAAAGAGGGGAGCGGGGCGCAACCAGCGCTTGAGGCCGCCTCAGAAAAAGGGGAAACGTCATGCGCCGGTTGGCGCACCACTCCTGATGAGGTTTTCTCTGGCCTCAGAAGATCCTGTTGGGAAAGCCGTGGTTGACTCCTCGTCGCTGCGCGACTCGCCCTGAGCTTTTGGAGGAGGTGGCAGGTTGGGCCGGGCCCAACCT
>DASZXF010000061.1:0-3799 GCA_035546055.1 Ktedonobacteraceae bacterium | reverse complement strand
GCAGGCGATGGATGACTGAACAGGGGCAAGGGCAAAACAGGCGACCGCTTCATCAGATGGAGTAGTTTTTGTTCTATACAAAAATACAGCCTTTCTCGCTGGCCTTTTTCCAGTGGAAGGTGTATAATAATCGATACCGTTGATATTTAGATCAATATGCATTCAATAGAATACGAGCAATAATCACACAGGCTGAAACATCTTTAGACATCACAGGTCGATATTGCGTATGCTTGACAGAGGGCTGCTATCGGCTTGAAAGACTCCATACCACACACTTGATGCTCTCGGTGAACACTTTGCCGAGGATTTGCCCGCGATGCTAGTGAGGAGAGGATATGTTGCACTATCAGCCCCGGCTTCCAAACCAGCATGAACTGGTGGAAGTCCGGCGCCGCCGCTATGTGGTGGCGGACGTTGCTTTGAATCCGCTGCCAGCCGATGTACTTGCTGCCCACCCGTTTCAACGTCAGCATCTGGTAAAGCTCTCTTCGGTGGAGGATGATGCTCTGGGCGAGGAGTTGCAGGTGATCTGGGAGATTGAGCCGGGGGCGCGGGTGATTGAGGAAACGCAGTTGCCGCAGCCGGGGCGTTTTGATCCGCCGCAACGGCTCGATACGTTTCTGCACGCTGTCCGCTGGGGCGCGGCTTCGAGCGCTGATGTGCGGGCGTTGCAGGCTCCCTTCCGTAGTGGAATAGAGCTGGAAGAGTATCAGCTTGACCCGGTAGCGCGGGCGATTCAGATGCCGCGAGCCAATCTGCTGATCGCGGACGATGTGGGCCTGGGCAAGACGATAGAGGCGGGCCTGGTGGCGCAGGAGTTGATTATTCGCCATCGCGCTCGCCGTATCCTGATCGTTTGTCCTGCCTCGCTCCAGGTGCAATGGCGCGAGCAGATGTTGAGCAAATTCGGCCTGGATTTTCATATCATCGATAGCCAGGCCATTCACGAGCTACGCATCTCGCGAGGATTGCAGGTTAATCCCTGGACGCATTTTCCTCGCCTGATCACCTCGCTGGATTTTCTCAAGCGCGAGCGGCCTATGCGCCTTTTCAATGAAGTTGTGGAGGGCAGGCCGGTCTTTCCCCGCAAGTTTGATTTGCTCATTCTGGATGAGGCACATAATGTGGCTCCTGCGGGCCGTGGACAGTACGCGGTGGATTCGCTGCGCACGCGGGCCATCCGGCGGCTCGTTCCCCATTTTGAGCATAAGCTCTTCCTGTCAGCCACGCCTCACAATGGCTATCCCGAGAGCTTCGCGGCGCTGCTAGAATTGCTGGACAATCAACGTTTTACGCGCAGGGTGAAGCCTGAGAACAATCAGCTCAAGACCATTATGGTGCGGCGGCTGAAGAAGGAGCTGCCGACGCGCTTTGATGGTTCAAAGCGTTTTGCGGAACGCGAGATCAAGGCGCTGGAGGTGGAGTATACCCCACAGGAGCGTCAGGTACACGCGTGGCTGCAGGAGTATACGCTGGGGCGGGTCAACCAGGCGCAGCAACGAGGCGATCAGACAGAGCTGTTCGCGATGGAGTTTGTGGCGATGCTGCTGAAGAAACGCCTCTTCTCTTCTCCTGCCGCCTTTGCCAGCACGCTGGCGAAGCACGCGCAGACGTTGGGCGAACTGCGGCGGACCAGTCGGGGAAGCAGAAAATCGGAGATGGGCATTTTGCGCAGCCGCATGGAGAAGATTGAGGAAGAGAGCGCTGACGATGAGGAACTGGACGAGGCGACCGAGGACGCACTGGCGGAGGTCGCGCCGCTTTTCCAGGCTGCCACGTCTCGCGAGCAAGAATTGCTAGAACGGATGGCCAACTGGGCAGAGCAGGCTCAGGTGCAAGCTGACAGCAAGGCGCTGCGCTTGCTGGAGGAACTGCGGACACTGCTCAAACCCGGTGGGGTCTGGTCGCAGGAGCGCGTGATTATCTTCACCGAGTATCGCGATACGCAGAAGTGGCTCTACGAGCTCCTGGCGCGGGAGGGTCTGGCGGAACCGGGGCCGGACGGGCAGCCGCGTGTGCAGATGCTCTATGGAGGCATGAGCACAGATGATCGTGAGCGGATCAAGGCGGCTTTCCAGACGCATCCCGCTGATGCTCCAGTGCGGGTGCTGTTGGCAACGGATGCGGCGTCAGAGGGCATCGATCTACAGAATTACTGCTCGCGGCTGATCCATTATGAGATTCCCTGGAATCCCAATCGCCTGGAACAGCGTAACGGGCGCGTGGATCGCCATGGCCAGCAAGCGGCTCAGGTCGATATCTGCCACTTTGTCAGCTCGAAATATCGCCAGCAGGCAGGCCTGGATCGTGACCAGTTGGATGATGATCTGGTCTTTTTGCACCAGGCGGCAGAGAAGGTGAATCAGATTCGCGAGGATCTGGGCAGCGTGGGACCAGTGATTGCTCAGCAGGTGGAGGAAGCTATGTTGGGCCGTCGCCGGACTCCCCTGGATACACAAAAGGCGGAGGACAGGGCGCGCAAGGACAATGACAGCTACGGCCTGCGCCAGGCGAAAACGCAGATTGCCGAGCGCATTCGCCAACTGACGGAAGAGCTGCACGAGAGCAAAAACGAGCTGGGTCTGACCCCGGCCAATGTGGAAGCGGTGGTGCAAACGGCCCTGGAATTTGTCGGGCAGCCAGGCCTGGTGGAACGCACCCTGGTAGATTCGCATGGCAGGTACCGACCCATCCAGGTCTACGAAGTGCCGGACCTGACCGGGAGCTGGGAAGTCTGCACGCGCGGCCTGAAACATCCCCACAGCGGCCTGCGCCGCCCCATTGTCTTTGATCACGACCTGGCCCGGGGCCGCGACGACGTGGTGCTGGCCCATCTCAACCATCCCCTGGTCACGATGTCTCTGCGCCTGCTGCGGGCCGAGATCTGGTCCAGCGGCACCGCCAGCCATCTCGCGCGCGTGACTGCCCGCGTGGTGCCGAGCCACAAACTGGATAAGCCTGTCGTGGTGGCCCATGCTCGCCTGCTCATCCTGGGTGGCGACCACCAGCGCCTGCACGAGGAGCTGATCGCCGCCGGGGGGACACTGGGCGATGACCAGCGCTTTGAACGGCTGGGCGAGGAGCGTCTCAAGGAAGCGTTGCAAGCTACCTCAGCGCAAGACCCGCTGGTGCCTGAGCAACTGCGCCAGAGCCTGGCCGCCGGCTGGCCGAAGCTGGAGCCCACGGTGAGGCGTGCCCTGGAGGAACGCAAGACGAGGCGTGTACAGAGTCTGCGGAAAAAACTGGACGAACGCGCCGCCAAAGAGCAGGACGATATCCGCAGGATTCTCACCGAACTGAAGAAGCAGATCGAACAGGAGTTGACCGCTCTTTCCGATCTCCGCCAGCTCACCTTGCCTGGCTTCAGCCCCGATGAGCGCCACCAGTTCGACAGCGACCGCACTGCCCTCGCCATACGTGCCGCCGAAATTGATGAGGAAATCGAGCGAGAGGTAGAGCGAATTCAGAAGCGCTTTGCGAAATCGCAGGCGCGCATTTTTCCTGTGAGTGTGATGTATATTGTGCCGGAAAGATATATCTGATTGTGGGAGATTTTCAGGCAGATGACAGGCTCATACTTGTATCAGAATGATATATACGATTTGCATGTCAGCGGATTCATCGAGCGCCCCTGGACATTAATGGAGCCACTCTACGTGGGAGATGTTCCAGGGGGTCTGGGCACTCCCGAATTATATTGTCGGGTTGAACGCAATCTGGAGCCTTATATGGTGGCGAATGTGTATGGCATATCCGCGGCTTGCCCGGCCACGCCAGCTCTCTTCTGGCACTCCTG
>DASZXF010000060.1:0-10274 GCA_035546055.1 Ktedonobacteraceae bacterium | reverse complement strand
AGGTTATGGATCAAATACCTGCGGCGGAGACGCCGGGAACGCTGGCGGCTTCTCAGATCAAGGCGGCGAGCGAACTTCTGGGCCGCGCCTTCGAGCACGATCCGCTGATGCTCTACCTGGTGCCCAATGCTCGCAAGCGTGCGCGCCTGCTGCCGGCCTTTTTTCGCATCGTGCTGCGCTATTGCTGGCGCTACGGCGTGGTCTACACGGCGCCGGACCTGACCGGAGTGGCCTGCTGTCTGCCGCCAGGACAAACCAATCCGGCGCTGACCCGCCTGGTGCAAATCGCTTTGCGCGGTCTGCCTCCCCGGCTTGGACTGGCGGGCCTGCTGCGCTTCCTGCGCGTTTCCCACTACACCGATCAGGCACACGCACAGACCGCTGCCGGCGCTCACTGGTACCTCTGGGTGCTCGGTGTTGAGCCGCAGACGCAGGGCCAGGGAAACGGCAGCCGCCTGTTACAAACGCTGCTCCAGCAGGCCGCCGCTCAGCAGGTGCCCTGTTACCTGGAAACCGAAAATCCGCGCAACCTCCCTTTTTACCAGCACCACGGCTTCCACCTGGTCAGTGATACTATCGTCGCGAGGACAAGCTTGCATGTGTATGCGCTGCTCTGGGAACCGGCCAGGCCAGAAGCATCGCCTGCCTACGCTTCGCATACATAAATACCAATATGCACTTAAAGTAAAGAAGTTTCAGAATTGCCGCCTGTTTCTGCTGGCTGGCTATCGGTAGTCTGCCTGGTTCCTACCACAGGCGCGAGGACGGCGGCGCACAGGCTGAGCAGCACAACCACACCGAGGGCGATGCGCAGATTGAGCGCGTTCGCGGCAAAGCCAATGGCCGCAGGTCCGACCAGAAAGCCGACATAGCCGCAGGTTGCGACGGTGGCAATGGCTGTGCCTGACACCTGCTTTGAGGTGCGACCCGCCGCGCTCAGCGTGAGAGGGAAGATGACCGAAAAGCCGGAACCGACCAGGGCAAAGCCGACCAGCGCCAGCGGCACCCAGTTGACCACCAGGGCCAGAGTCAGACCCGCCGCCGCCAGCAGTCCACCCAGGCGAACTGTCAGAGCCGGCCCCAGGCGGTTCGTCAGGCGATCTCCCAGACCTCTGCCCAGGGCCATGACAACCGAGAAAGCCGCGTATCCAGCCGCCGCCAGCCCCATGCTCGCACCCAGGATGGTATTGAGGTACACTGCGCTCCAGTCGGCCATAGCGCCTTCGCCAAGCACCACGCAGAAAGCGATCAGTCCCAGGGTCAGCAGGAGGCGTGTTGGACGCGCAAAGGAGACTCCCGCGCCCTGGGCATCCGTGCGCGCGGGCAAGAGCAGACGCGCCACCAGCAACACCAGGATGATACTCAGGGCAGAAACGCCGAGGAAGTGTGGCAAAGGCGCGAGATTGGCCGTGGCCAGCAGACCCCCGACCAGCGAGCCGGCCAGGCCGCCAACGCTATAGCAGGCGTGGAACGAGCTAAAAATGGTGCGCCCATAAAGCCGCTCGACCGCTACCCCCTGCGTATTCATCGCTACATTGACCGAGCCAAAGGCCGCACCAAACAGAAACAATGTGCCAATCAGCACCGGCAGGGAGGGGGCCAGGGCCAGCATAGGCAACATGGCGCTGAGCCAGAGCGAAGCAATAACCGTGATCAGCCGACTGCCAAAACGCGCGGCCAGATATCCTGCCAGGTTCATGAACACCAGTTCCCCGACTGCCGTCCCTAACAGAGCCACACCCAGCTCGCCAGGGCTGAGTCCCAGTCGGCTTTGCACAGCAGGAATGCGCGCCGCCCACGAGGCAAACGTAACTCCGGTCAGAAAAAAAAGCACCGCGACAGCCAGGCGAGCCGCACGCGGCTCCCCCCGAGTGAGCGAAATCCAATTCCTGAGCATGATGACTCTCCAAAGCAAAGTTACAGACAGCATACAAGCAAACACAGCCTGTTTGCAATACAGGCAGGCAAACAGCCGCTCATCCAGAGCAAAGCTCGCGCCTGTGGCGCCGCGAGAGGTGGGACAGCCGGACTGGAGTATCACCGATCTCCCTTGACGCTCATTCGCGCGCGGTGCTATTCTGCAAGGGCGGGACGCAAAGGGGCGGTCCGCGTGAGGAGCAGGGGTTGGTCGCTGCTCCAGGGTGGCGCGGCTTTTTGGGGTGAGCGGTCTGGTGCTGACCACCCCCGGCTGTCGTCGAGGAGGAGAAAGGCTTATGAGTACATTAGAATCCCGCATTGATCGCCAGGACAGTGAATTTCGGGAGAACACCGCATATTTTCAGGAGCTACTGGAAGAACTGCGCACGCGTACCAGGCAGGTTGAGCAGGGCGGAGGCGCCGAGGCCATCGCCCGCCATCGCAAACGCAACAAGCTCCTGGCGCGCGAACGCGTGCAGCTTTTATGCGACCCCGATACGCCTTTTCTGGAACTCAGTCCGCTGGCGGCATGGGATATGTATGATAACGATGCACCCTCGGCAGGCATTATTACGGGAATCGGCGTGGTTGAGGGACAGGAGTGTATGATTGTCGCCAATGATGCAACAGTAAAGGGCGGCACGTATTACCCGATGACAGTCAAAAAGCATCTGCGTGCCCAGGAGATCGCCGAGCAGAACCATCTTCCCTGTCTGTACCTGGTCGATTCAGGCGGGGCTTTCCTGCCACTACAGGCCGATGTCTTTCCTGATCGCGAGCATTTTGGCCGTATCTTTTACAACCAGGCGCGCATGTCCAGCCAGCGCATTCCACAGATCGCGGCAGTGATGGGTTCCTGCACAGCCGGGGGCGCGTATGTCCCGGCTATGAGCGATGAGACGGTGATTGTGCGCGGCACCGGGACAATCTTCCTGGGCGGTCCGCCGCTGGTCAAGGCGGCGACGGGCGAGGAGGTCAGTGCCGAGGAACTGGGCGGGGCCGATGTGCATAGCCGCACTTCCGGCGTGACTGACCACTACGCACTGAACGATGAGCACGCGCTGGCCATCTGCCGCGAAATTGTGGCCAATCTCAACCGGCGTCGGTATATCCCCTGGGAGATTCGCGAACCGGAAGCTCCACTATACGACCCGGCTGAGCTCTACGGCATTGTGCCGCGCGATGGACGCAGGAGCTACGATGTGCGCGAGATCATCGCCCGCCTGGTGGATGGCAGCCGCTTCCACGAGTTCAAAGCCCTCTACGGCACCACGCTGGTCTGCGGCTTCGCTCACCTGATGGGCTACCCGGTCGGTATTATCGCCAACAACGGCATTCTCTTCTCGGAAAGCGCGCTCAAGGCCACCCACTTCATCGAACTCTGCGCCCAGCGCCAGACCCCCCTGATCTTCCTGCAAAACATCTCCGGCTTTATGGTCGGCAAACAATATGAGAACGGCGGCATCGCCAAAGATGGGGCCAAAATGGTCATGGCGGTGGCAAACGCGCCGGTGCCGCGCTTTACCGTGATTATCGGCGGCTCGTTTGGCGCGGGCAATTACGGTATGTGCGGACGCGCCTATTCGCCGCGCCAGCTCTGGATGTGGCCCAATGCGCGTATCTCGGTCATGGGCGGCGAGCAGGCAGCGAGCGTGCTGGCAACGGTGCGCCAGGAGGGATTGGCGGCCAGGGGCCGGGAGATGTCCGCCGAGGAAGAGGCCGAGTTTAAACGCCCGATTCTGGAAAAATATGAGCAGGAGGGCAATCCGTACTACAGCACGGCCCGCCTGTGGGATGATGGCATTATTGATCCACGCGATACGCGCACGGTGCTGGGTCTGGGCATCGCGGCTTCGTTGAATGCCCCCATGCCCACAAATCCCTTCGGCGTGTTCAGAATGTAGGTAAGCAAAGGAGCCTTACAGTATGTTAGCATACGAAACCATTCTGGTCGCTTTCAGCCACGGCGAACGCATTGCGACGGTGACGATGAACCGGCCCGACGTGCATAACGCGCTCAATACGCGCCTGCTCGACGATCTGAGAACGGTCTTTGACGAGTTGAGCCAGCAGGACCAGTTGTGCGGGGTCATTCTGACGGGCGCGGGCAGGTCGTTCAGCGCGGGGGCGGATCTGGCTATGATGCAGGCGGCGGCTCGCGCGACACAGGAGCAGAACCAGGAAGAGGCGCTCCAACTGGCCTCGACCTTTGAATTGATGAACGCGTTCTCGGTACCGGTCATCGCGCGCGTGAATGGCGCGGCCATGGGCGGCGGATTGGGTCTGCTGGCGGTGAGCGATATCGTGATCGCGGCTGAGGGCGCGCGTCTGGCCTTTAGCGAGGTAAAGCTGGGCATCGCGCCGGCGGTGATTTCGCCCTACGTGGTGCGCAAGATCGGCACGTCCTGGGCACGTCGCCTGTTTATCACTGGAGAGCGCTTTACGCCGCAGTTGGGACGAGAGATTGGCCTGGTGCATAGCGTGGTCGCGCCGGAGGAACTGGACGCGGCGGTGGAGAGCACAGTGCAGGAGTTACTGAGCGGCGGTCCTTATGCTCTGCGCGCCTGTAAAGCGCTGGCACGCGATATCGGCGAGCTGGACGAGGATGCCGCCCGCACGATTACCACTGAGACTATCGCGCAATTGCGCGTAAGCGCGGAAGGCCAGGAGGGTCTGAAAGCCTATCTGGAGAAGCGTAAACCCTCCTGGGCCGCTTCTGGCGAGCATGAGGCAAAGTAGGGAAATGGGCCATGTTTAAAAAGATACTTATCGCGAACCGGGGCGAAATTGCCGTGCGCATTATGGCAACCTGCCGCGAGATGGGCATCGCCACCGTGGCCGTTTATTCCGCAGCCGACCGCGCGGCCCGCCATGTGCGCGAGGCCGACGAGGCGTACCCCATCGGACCAGCGGCGGCCACGCAAAGTTATCTACGTGGTGAGAAGATCATCGAGGTGGCCCGCCAGTGCGGCGCGGAGGCGATTCATCCTGGCTACGGCTTTCTTTC
Organism: Ktedonobacteraceae bacterium; assembly: GCA_035546055.1. Classification (GTDB taxonomy): domain Bacteria; phylum Chloroflexota; class Ktedonobacteria; order Ktedonobacterales; family Ktedonobacteraceae; genus Paraktedonobacter. The sequence continues at coordinate 5,350 of DASZXF010000060.1, read as the reverse complement.
AGAGAATACCTCGTTTGTCGAGGCGTGCGAGGCGGCGGGCCTGGTTTTTATCGGCCCGCCTGCGTCGGCGATGCGTCTGATGGGCTCCAAGATCGCGGCCAAACAGCTCGCTATGTCGGTGAACGCGCCAACCATTCCCGGATATAACGGGGAGAGTCAGGACGATGAGCTACTGCTGCAAGAAGCGCGGCAGATCGGTTTTCCGCTGTTGATCAAGGCTTCGGCAGGCGGCGGCGGCAAGGGTATGCGCGAGGTACATGAGCAGGAGGCTTTTCTGGAGGAACTGGCGGGCGCACGCCGCGAGGCGCTGGCGTCCTTCGGGGATGCGACGGTGTTCCTTGAGCGTCTGCTCCTGCGTCCGCGCCACATCGAAATCCAGGTTTTAGGGGATCAGTACGGCCATCTCATCCACCTGGGCGAGCGCGAGTGCTCGATTCAGCGTCGTCACCAGAAGATTGTTGAGGAGAGTCCTTCGGTCGCCCTGACGCCTGCTCTGCGCGCGGAGATGGGAGCGGCGGCGGTGCGCATCGCGCAGGCTGCCGGTTATGTCAATGCCGGGACGATGGAGTTTATGCTTGACGAGGACCGGCATTTTTACTTTCTGGAAATGAATACCCGCCTGCAAGTGGAGCATCCAGTGACAGAACTGGTGACGGACCTCGACCTGGTACGCCAGCAGATTTTGATCGCCGCCGGGGAGCCGCTGGCCCTCAAGCAGGAGGAGATTATCCCGCGCGGGCATGCCATCGAGGTGCGTCTGTACGCGGAAGATCCTGAGCAGGGCTTCCTGCCATCAACGGGTACGGTGGCTCATTTCAGTGCGCCCGGCGGCCCGGGCGTGCGCGTGGATAGCGGCATTTCCAGCGGAGATGAGATTTCGCAGTTCTACGATCCGATGATTGCCAAGCTGATCGTCTTTGGCGAAGATCGCACCGCCGCCGTGGCACGTCTGCGCGCGGCCCTGGCCCATACCGTCGTCTTCGGCGTGAACACGAACCTGGCGCTGCTCCAGGCCATCGCCGAGCAGCCCGCCTATGCCGAGGGACAGACGGCCACCAGCTTTCTTGAAGAGCACGGCCTCCTCACGCCAGGCGAACTGAGCCGCGACGGGCGGAATTTGACGGACGCTCTCTACGCGGCGGCTCTGCTCGACCTGACCGGGGGTCCGCACTCGCGCGAACGCAATCCCTGGCGCGCGCTGGGACCGTGGCGCATGATCGGGGAAGCGCGCGGCATAACCTATACGTATCAGCAGGAGCGCTATCGCGTGACGCTCTCTCCCGCCAATGGCCAGGCCGACGCGTGGCAGGTACGCGTGAACGATGGACCGGCGGAACCCATGAGCTACACCATCGGACCCGAAAACCTCCTGATTCTGCTGCGCGAGCACCGGCAAACGCGTCTGCGCGTACTGCGCGAGGAGCAGCGCACCCTGGTCAGTGTGCGGGGGCAGGTGTTCCCATTGCGGCGCCAGCAGCCGCCAGATGTCGCAAGCAGCGCGCGAGCCAGTCTGGGAGGCCAGGGAGCGCCCGCGCAAAAAGCGCTCACCGCGCCCATGGCCGGCACCATTGTCAAAGTTCAGGTGCAGGACGGCCAGGAGGTTGAACAGCGCCAGGTGCTCCTGATCCTGACCGCGATGAAAATGGAGCACACCATCGCGGCCCCACACGCGGGCAAAATCCGCCATATTCACTACAAAGAGGGAGATGTGGTTAAAGGAGGAGCTGTGCTCGTTGAAATGGAATAGATGAAAGAGGAACGCAGAACATGCAAGTCGGTTTTATCGGCATTGGAGTTATGGGGCGTCCTATGACGCTCAACCTGCTCAAAGCGGAGCATCATGTCACCGTTTTCGCGCGCCATCCAGACAAAGCGGAAGTGCAGGAGGTCTTGCAGGCCGGTGCCATGCTGGCGCCTTCTCCGCGCGCGGTCGCCATGGCCTCGGATATTGTCATCACCATGCTGCCCAACTCGCCAGAAGTGCAGGAAATCGTCGCGGGCGAGCAGGGTATACTGGCGGGCGCGCGCAAAGGGTTGATCATCATTGATATGAGCACCATCGCCCCGGCGGCCAGTCGCAAACTGGGCGAGGAGTGCGCGACCAGAGGCGTCCATTTCCTGGATGCGCCGGTCAGCGGCGGCTCGCAGGGCGCGGTCAACGGTACCCTGACCATTATGGTTGGCGGCGACAAAGAGGTTTTTGAGCAGGCCCGCCCGGTCCTGGAAGCCATGGGTAAGGCAGAGAATATTTTTTATGTCGGACCACAGGGCGCGGGCGAGATAGTCAAGCTTGTCAACAACAGCCTGGTCGGCAGCATCGCGGCGGCCATTGCCGAGTCGTTCGTGATGGGTGTCAAGGCCGGTGTGGATGTTGAGACGATGGCGAAAATCATCGGCGTCAGTGCGGGCGCGAGCTGGCAGCTTTCCACGCAATTTCCCCTGCGCGCCTTTAACGGCAGCTTTCAGCCCGGCTTTATGACCGATCTTCTGCACAAAGATCTCGGCCTGGCCCTGGAACTGGCGGCGGAAAACAACACCAGCGTCCCCATAACCGCGCTCTCGCGCCAGCTCTATGAGATGGCTCGCGCCGCCGGCTACGGTCGCGAGGACTACACCTCGCTGCTCAAAGTGCTGGAGCGCATGGCCGGCGTTGAGGTGAGAAACTAAATATGCGCCAGCCCGCTCACTAGCGCCATTAAAACAACTTTCGTGAATGTAGCGGTGAACACGGTGCGGGCAAGCAGCACCGCTACATTCACGAGGTATTTGCCATTTTAGAGCCTGTTACATGAGCATCATATCGTGGGCCAGCGCCATGCCCATGACCAGCGCGGCGGCCAGGGCGAAATAGGCCACGCCGATGATGATACGCTCGACTACGGGCACAGCGTAATAAGCCTGCGTCTCTGGCGATTTCTTGAAACCACGCCGCGCCCAGAAATCGGTGGCGGCGATGATGATAAACAGCAGCAGCCAGATCGAGGTACTGTGAATCAGCCATTGCCAGATTTGCAGGGCAATCAACAGCATAAAGCCGACAATCCAGATACGCCGATCAACCGCCGCCAGCACACGTCCGCCATCAAAGGGCATGATGGGAATCAGATTGAAGAGATTGAGAAAGCAGCCAAAGTAGGCCAGCGGTCCCCAGATGCCGGGCAGACCCGAAGTCTCGACCATCTGGTGCGCGATGAGCAGGCAGGCCAGCGCCGCCAGCGCACCCGCCATGGGTCCGGCAATCCCAACTTCCGCCTCGTCCCTGGCATGACCGGGCATACGCCGCATAAAAACCGCCGCCCCGAGGAGCGGAATGAAGACCATGCCTCCCACTGGAATACCCTTGAGCTTCATGATAACCGCGTGGCCCATCTCGTGAATAAAGAGCAGAACCACCAGACCAACCGCGAAACTCCAGCCAAAAAGATGAGCATACACCGCCACAGAAACCAGGGCCGAGATGCTCGCCAGGCCAAATTTTCCCAGAAAGGCCACCCACTTGATATCAAGGGCCAGCACCAGCAGAGCTTTAAATTTGAGCACGGCTCCAATCAACGCGGCCCCCAGACTGCCCAGACCGACCAGGCGCCTTTTGCGCGTGCGCTGCGCCCGTCCGCGCTCGTCCTCGCCCGCCGACTCTACAGCAGATTCAGCGGCAGGCAGAGCCGGGGACTCTGGCGGACGTTCCTCGCTCACAACCTCCTCCACACGCGTGCTCGCGGGCAGTACGGGATCTTCCTGGCGCGCGTCATAAAAGCGCGGATCATCATAGGACAAAGGCGTATATTCTACGAGGCGATCTTCGGCAAAATCATCTGGTTTCCGGGGCATGCACGGCCTCTATTTCTGGCTAAACACATATCTTTATCTCTTTTAGTATAACATAGCTCTTCATGTCCGGCGCCTGAACGCACCCACCTACTCACGCACCACGACCTTCATACGGGCTGTCAGCACGTGCTCGCCGCGCTGGTTGGTATAGCGCGTCTCCAGGGTCGCCATATCCAGGCCGCTGCGCGCCTTGCCATCTACAACTGTCGTCACGGCGGTCAGCACATCCCCAGGCACAATCGCGCCAGGATATTCAAAATCCTGCTCCAGGTGCAGCAGACGATCAGTATTCAAACCAATCTCGCGCAAGCGCTCCATCCAGCCAGGATTGCCCCAGAACTCAAACTGCGTGGGCGTGGTTGGCAGCATCTGGATATCCGCGTAGCCCTCCGCCCTGGCCGCCTCGCGCTCATGATACATAGGATCAGCTTCGCCCAGCGCCAGGGCGAATTCGTGCAATTTCACTCGCTCAACTTCAATCGTAAATGCGGGAAAACTCTGGCCAATGAAACGCGTCTCAAACATTCCTTCAATACTCCTTACTGCTGAAATACGCTTCATTATAGCATAGCCCGGCAGTTCCCATAGTCCCTTCCGCCAATTCGTCCCCGCGATCAGGCGCGCCAGTGCTCGATCTCACAGGCCGCGTCCGCGCATACCAGTAGAGGCCTCAAGACACGCGAAAGCAGAACTCGCAAGGCTTGCGCCCTGAGAGTCCTGTCTTCCGGTATCGATAAGAGTAGAGGGGTAAATAATCGGTTGCCTGGCATCCACTGGATGTCCGCGAACAATGGCCGACGTTTCCTCACTCCCGATCTGGCGGCTATTCCCACGGGAGAATGGCCCGATCTCGATACCACATCAGGATTGCCCGGTTTTCCGCGTCAATCCTCATGCAAAAACACGTAGTCTCCTCAGCTTTTTCCAGTAGAATCCCCCGGGTGTGAGCGACCTGCCTGAAGCAGCATGTCGATCCACTTGAGGATACTGAAATTAGAAGAAGAAGTTATCGCCAAAGATATGCACGTTGGCATGAGCGAAGGCGCCATCAAAGAACGGGAAGCACCCGCCAAGGCCGAAGAAACCAGGATCAGCGATAGCTACCGAGCTAACCTGCACGCCAAAGAAGTGGTGATGGTGCCCGAAGAACGCGGTATGAGCGAAAGCGCCCGTCGTGAACAGAGCCAGGCATAGCACCAGTCCCAGGACGAAAGAGGCCACAAGTTTACGGATTGCGGTCATTGTTGTACTCACTTTCTATTTCAGTGTAACTTGAATGTTCAGAGCTTTAACGGTCCACATAAAACAGCAACAGGTACTTTTCAGCAGAATAAAAATCATTCTAGCTTTTATAGCACCTGATGACTTCTCATGTATCACCGCTCGGCTCTGGTTTCAATCTATACCTATTTAGAAATCGCCTATTTCAATAGGTTGATAGCAAGAGAGCGGTGTATTTCCACAGGCGGCAAGTTCGCTGAGGCCGCCTCTCTGGCCGCAGCGGACTTGCTGGCTACCAGAG
>DASZXF010000059.1:0-5617 GCA_035546055.1 Ktedonobacteraceae bacterium | reverse complement strand
CTGATCCATATTCATTGACATACTCCTCTGATTAAAAGCCATCATGCCAAAAAGATAATAACCTCAAGTATGCCTTTCCACCCCCACTCACGCAACAGCCAATCTATCTCCCGGGTCTGAGCCATTGTCAATCATAGAATTATTTCATCAATTACATCGATAAAGTTAAATCTACATACATGCATACAGATGGTATATAATACTCCTATTGATTAGAACTGTTGTTTGTCTCAAGCAAGGCGAAAATGGAAGGCGACCACCGGCAGTACAAGCATCCACAGAAACCCGGACGGGTGACGGTACCCGGTCATCTGAATAAAGATATTGCTCCAGGAACCCTGGCTAGCATTTACAAGCAGGCTCAAATCAAGAGGAGGCCATGAGATGTACCGCTTTTCAGTTGTTATTGAGAAGGCTGAGGGAAATTATAGCGCGTATTCTCCTGATCTGCCAGGGTGCATAGCTGTTGGAGATACAGTAGAGGAGGTGCAGAAGAACATGGAAGAGGCTATGCGTTTTCATATCCAGGGAATGATCGAAGACCATGAGCCTGTTCCTGTTCCTCAGAGTAAAGTTCAATACATAGAAATATCTATGCCGGGTTCAGCCGCCTGAACGCGTTTGCAGCTTCGCGTCCTCAATGCATAAAAACAGGTTCCATATTGATATTTATGAACCCAAAACTCTTTTTGTGCAGAAAAACCCTCTTTGGCATGCTTGCTGTTTCTTCCTCCCTCATTCAGAGCTGGTCTGAGCCATTCCTCGTTACTATCCACGTTTATTGCACACGTGTTATAATAACGATTGGAAGCAATCAGGCAACCCCTGCGCGCTACCAGAGAACTTGTCGCCCCTGGTGTTCAGCCAGTGAGATCGTCCTGGATGATAGGCCCATGAACACTCCGAAGGGGATTTTGGAGGAAGAATATGAGCACTTTTCTTGATGCTCTCGCCCAACGGGTCATAATTTATGACGGGGCTATGGGCACGAATATCCAGCGCTACCAGTTGACTGCCGAGGATTATGGCGGCCAGGCGACGGAGGGCTGTAACGAATATCTGGTGATGACGAAACCCTCTGTGATTGAGGAGATCCAGGCCGGTTTTCTGGAGGTGGGCTGCGATGTGCTGGAGACGAATTCGTTTACGGCCAGTCGTTTGAAACTGGATGAGTACGGCCTGGGCCAGTATACTCGTGAGATCAATCTGAGGGCTGCACAACTGGCTCGCAAACTGGCCGATAGCTACAGCACCGCCAGCCAGCCGCGCTTTGTGGCTGGTTCGGTGGGTCCAACGGGTATGCTCCCTTCTTCGGATGATCCAACCCTGAGCAATATCACCTATCAACAACTGGCCGAGGTGTTCCGCGAACAGAGCGCGGCGCTGCTGGAAGGCGGCGTGGATGTGCTGCTGATTGAAACCAGCCAGGATATTCTGGAGGTGCGCGCGGCGATTACGGGTATGCGCCGGGCGATGCGCGAGCTTGGCCGCGCGGTACCGATCCAGGCTCAGGTGTCGCTGGATACCAGCGGACGTATGCTGCTGGGTACGGATATCGCGGCGGTGATGAATACGCTGCTGGCGCTGCGCGTGGACATTATCGGTCTGAACTGCTCAACCGGCCCGGAGCATATGCGCGAGCCGGTGCGCTACCTGGCCGAAAACTGTCCGCTGCCGATTTCGACGCTGCCCAACGCGGGCATTCCGCTCAATGAGAATGGTCAGGCGGTCTATCCGATGACGCCCGACGCGATGGCGGAGGCGCTGCGCGAGTTTGTCAGCGAATTTGGCGTGGAGGTGGTCGGTGGCTGCTGTGGCAATAGCCATGAGCACCTGCGCGAGATTGTCAAAGCCTGCCGCCCGGTAACGCGCAAGACGCGCACGGTAAGCGCGGGCAACTTTGCGAGGAAAAACTTCCAGCAGATTTCTCTGCCCTTTGTGACCAGCGGTATCCGCGCGACTTCTCTGCTGCAAGATCCAGCTCCCCTGCTGGTGGGCGAACGCGTGAATTCTCAGGGCAGTCGCAAGGCCAAGCAAGCACTGCTCAAGGATGACTACGATACCCTGCTGGGCATCGCGCGCGAGCAGGTCGAGGGTGGCGCGCATGTGCTGGATGTCTGCGTGGCGCTGACCGAGCGCACAGACGAGGCGGTGCAGATGGCACGCACAGCGAAGAAGCTCTCAATGGGCATCGAGGCGCCGCTGGTCATTGACTCAACCGAGCCGGAGGTGATCCAGGCCGCGCTGGAGACGTACCCCGGACGCGCGCTGATTAATTCGATCAATATGGAAAATGGTCGCCAGCGCATTGAAAGTGTGGTTCCGCTGGCCCTGGAACACGGCTCGGCGGTGGTGGCGCTGACCATCGATGAGATCGGCATGGGCAAGACCTGCGAGCGCAAAGTGGAGATCGCGCATCGCATCTACGATATCTGTGTGAATGAATATCAACTGGCTCCCAATGCCCTGATCTTCGACGCGCTGACCTTCCCGATTACCACCGGTCAGGAGGATCTGCAAACGGCGGCGCTTGAAACCCTGGAGGCGATCAAACGCATCAAGGCTGAGCTGCCCGGTGTGCTGACTATTCTGGGCGTGAGCAATGTCTCTTTCGGTCTGAAGCAGCACGCGCGCGCGGTTCTCAACAGCGTTTTTCTCTACCACGCGGTCAAGTGCGGCCTGGACGCGGCGATTGTCAATCCAACCCACATTACGCCCTACGCCGAAATCGACCAGGAGCAGCGCCAGCTCGCCGAAGATCTGATCTACAATCGTCCCGACGCTCTGCCGCGCTACATTGCTTACTTCGAGGCCCACGAGCCGCAGAGCAACGACGCGAACGCGAAGGCCGATCCGACCGAGGGGCTGAACACTTTCGAGCGCCTGCACTGGCATATCCTGCACCGCCGCAAAGAGGGCGTGGAAGCGCTGATCGACCAGGCCATCAGCGAGCGAGCGGCGGAACTGGGCACAGGTACGGGCGAGGCGGCTGTCAATGTGCTCAATACTGTGCTTCTGCCTGCCATGAAGGATGTGGGCGACCGCTTCGGCGCGGGTGAACTGATCCTGCCTTTTGTGCTGCAATCGGCGGAGGTGATGAAGCGCGCCGTGGCTCAACTGGAGAACTACCTGGAGCGCCAGGAGGGCTATACCAAGGGCAAGGTTGTGCTGGCGACCGTCTTCGGCGATGTTCACGATATCGGCAAAAATCTGGTCAATACGATCCTGAGCAATAACGGCTATACGGTCTACGATCTGGGAAAACAGGTACCGCTGAATACTATTCTGGAGAAGGCGGTCGAGGTGCAGGCGGACGCCATCGGCCTTTCAGCCCTGCTGGTGAGCACGTCCAAGCAGATGCCGCTGGCCGTCAAAGAACTGCATAAACGCGGACTGGACTACCCGGTGATCGTGGGAGGCGCGGCGATCAATCGCTCGTATGGCCGGCGCATTCTCTTTGTGGATGAGCAAACGCCCGAAGCTACTCCCCAGGCCTACGCGCCCGGCGTTTTCTATGCCCGCGATGCCTTCGAGGGTCTGGAAATCGTCGATAAGCTGACCAGTTCCCCGGAGCAGCGCGCGTCCTTTGTGGCCCGCATCAACGAGGAAGCCCTGCGCGAGCGCCTGCGCCCGGCCAGGACGAATGGCGCCACCGGTGAGGCCGAAGTCGAGGATACGCGCCCTTCGGAGGCCATTCGACGCGATGTCCCCATTCCTACGCCGCCTTTCTGGGGCTCGCGTGTGCTGGACCGCATCGGTCTGGAAGATGTCGCCGCCTGCATGGAAATGAATACACTCTATCGCCTGCACTGGGGCGGTAAGGCCCACGGCGAGGAGTTTCAACGGCTGGTTGAACAGGAGTTTCAGCCGCGCCTGGAGCGTATGCTGCGCGAGGCTCGCCAGCAGCGTTACTTGCAGCCGCGCGTGGTCTATGGCTACTTCCCCTGCCAGTCCAGCGGCAATGAGCTGATTATCTACGATGCAAAAGTCTGGCAGGAACGCGGCGCATTACAGGAGAGCACGCGCCTGCACTGTCCTCGCCAGCGTGGACGCGAACGCCTCTGCCTGGCTGACTACTTCGCCTCGGTGGACAGCGGCAGAGTTGATGTCGTCCCCTTGCAGGTAGTCACGATGGGCCAGGAGGCCAGCGCAACCATGCAACGCCTCCAGGACGCGGGCGATTACGCGGAAGCGTACTTCATCCACGGCCTCTCAGTCAACATGGCCGAGGGTCTGGCTGAATACGCCAATCGCCTGATCCGCCGCGAGCTGGATCTGCCCGGCGAACAGGGCCGCCGCTATAGCTGGGGCTATCCCGCCATTCCCGACCTGAATGACCACGCCAGAGTCTTCCAGCTCCTGCCGGTCAGCAGCACAATTGGCGTAGAACTGACGGACGCCTACCAGCTCGTGCCCGAACAGTCCACCGCCGCCATTGTGGTCCACCATCCACAGTCGTCCTACTTCGCCGTCCTCGAAGAACGCGCCCTGGCGGCTCGCCCCTGAAACAGGGAGCCGCGCGGTGGAGGGGGACCAGATGTGCCGTGGCACCGGCATCTTTCGGTCCCCTCAGCCGCGCGGCTCATCCTGTCAAGAAGACTGCCACGACGCCAGATAGATTATTTTGTGGGAGGCTTCGGGGCATCCTGGTCGTTGGGACCAACGATGAAAAATCGCATCGGGTTCTCCTTTCACGGAAGCTTGAGGTGCGCCATACACAAAACAATCAGCTTGCTCCTCCTCCACCTCTCACCCGGATCACCATCGTTCGGACCAACATCACACGTCTCTCGCTCCATCCCTGGATCATCATCATGCGGACCAACTCCACGTAATGCCATAGCAGGTTTCCTTTCCTTGCTGAAAAAACTCATCAACTTAGCTATTCGGATCAGGATCGGTTGAGCTAACATCGCGATAGTTCATGCCTCTCTCCTTTCTTTCTCGTATGGACTACAAATCTGGCAAAAACGCTCTACTGATAGAGGCAGCCTGGCCCGCCTATCCCTCTGGATCTGGATCAGCCGGGCCGGGAGCAACTTTTCTAACCTCCACAGCGTTCACCTTTCTGTGTACTACTTGCCGGCCAGGTACAATTACATTAATAGAATAATTCCCACCACTTTATGTTTATCAATGAGTGATTCAGTCGCGACGATCTATATATATAGACGTATACTATGTAAAAAATTAAAACGATTCTAACGCGAATTCTGACTAAATTTTGCAAGGGATACAAAAATTCGCCCCGATCTGGCCGGCGGGGTTGCTCTTGTCAGATGTGTGCCCGGGCAGTAGGATACAGCTATGGCAGTCGGATGCTCTACAGGCAAGGCTCCCTATGTTTTAGCTGGAAAATCCTTCTTCAATAGAATCCAAAAAGGAGTAAAAAATGTTACTGACTACCACCTCCATTGCTGTGCTTCAATCAATGCAGGTAGGCACGCCTCAGTTCTATGGACAGGAGGGAGCGCGCGAGATGATGCAGAGGCGCTGGGAAACCTCTTTTTTTCGCCAGCCCGATACACAGCCGCGCTGGCTTTATACCACGCACCTGGAGGGCAACAGGCAGGCTGATACCAAACACCATGGCACGCTCGATCAGGCGGTTTTGCTC
>DASZXF010000058.1:0-2514 GCA_035546055.1 Ktedonobacteraceae bacterium | reverse complement strand
TCCTTCCAGATCTCAATCCATCTCGCGCAACAGGCGCTCGACCAGTTCAAAGGAGTAGTTCTGTCCCCGGTCGTGGGGATAGACCTGGAACATGTTGGCGACCCAGAGGCCGGAGAGCGGGGTGCGCAGGGGCGGAATGTGCTCGCGGTAATCGGTGGTGACGATAGGCTGAGCGAAGGGCGCCTGGAAAACCCAGCTCTCCTGCACCCAGGAGGGATCAAAGGCCGGGTTGAGGCGCTTGATATGCGGCAAAAATTCGGCCAGCAGTTCCTCTTTGCTCATCTTGAAAATGGGATCGCTCATGGCGCGGTAATTGCCCAGGTAGATCAGGTGGCGCCCGCCGTATTCAGAGGTGGCGCGATAGTTGGTGTGCTCGACCAGGCTGGTGAAAGGATAACCGGGATCAACGGCGTTGATCCAGTAGCTATCAGTTACCTGGCGATCCAGTGAGAGAATCACGCACTGCGCGCCGTAGGCCTGCCCCCAGTCGTAACGCGCCCGATAATCGTCGGGCAGAGCAGGTATCAGGCGACAGGTCAGACGCGTGGGAAAGGTTGAAATCACCCGGTCAAAAGTCCATGTACCCTGCGAAGTGCTCACCTGCCAGCGCCCGGACTCCACCTGCTCCACCTGCTCTACACGCGTGCTCAGCAGCAGCTTGCCACCGGCCTGCAGAATGCGCTCCGCCAGCGCTTCGTAGATCAGCTGGAAGCCGCCGCGCAGATAGCCAAGCTGAGTGGTGCGATCATGGAAACGCGCCCAGAACCAGGGCAGGGCGATCTGATCGGCCAGCGGACCAAATTTGCAGGCAAACAGCGGTTGAAAGAGCAGGTCATAGGAGCGTTTGCCCATGGCCCGGCGCAACCACGGCTCCGCCGTTTTGCCCTCGTAGAGATTGGAACCGGTTGCTTTGAGCAACGCGCCCACCGCGCCCACACGCAGGCGCTCGTGAACGCGCAAAGGCTTGAATTTGAGCAGGGTTAAGGGCGAATCAAACTGGTGAAATTGTCCATCAATCAGAAAAACCGTGCGTGGATGGGACCATTCCAGACGGTCGCCCAGGCCCAGTTCGTTGATGAGCTTGATAATAGTGGTATCAGTGCGGAAGATGTGGTGGTAAAACTTTTCCAGCCAGGCGTCACCGATGCGAAAGCCAGCGGCCAGCCCGCCTACCTCCGCCTCCTGCTCAAACAGCATGACCGTATGACCTGCCTGTGTCAGGCGATAGGCAGCGCCCAGACCCAGCGCCCCGCCGCCAAGGATCGCATATTCCATCATATGCCCCTTTTAGTCTCTATTTTGACAATATGAAGCCATTCCTATTGTAACATAGCCAGCCTCGCTCAAACAGGCCACTAGGAAATCAGGTACGCGACATCCAGACGACAGTTTGCAGCAGTAAGCGATATGGAGAATGACAGACGAACAGGCGGCGAGATGTGTCCCGCCGCCTGTTCGTCTGTCATTCTCCATATCGCTCTACTGGCCTTTTTTGTGGCCTTCTTCTTTGTGATGCTTGAGAACGGTGCGAGCAGCTACCTCTTCGGCGCGGTCGCCGTAGCGGCCACTTTTTTCAGCCGAGGTCTTGATGTGCTCATACATGCGCTCTTCCCTGGGGCCAACCCCCTTGACCGGCTGCTTTTTGTTCTTTTTCCCTGGCATCGCTCCAATCTCCTTTCTCTCCAGCAAGGAAACCGCGCTAAGCTGCCGGTTCCCTGCCTGCGTCTGTCTCAAACTGTTTGCTTCCCTTTCTACACGATTGAGCCTGCCCAAACGATGCCCGCTGATAATCTGGCCCCTTTCCAGGTCGGCAATATGTGAATAGCTCACATTTCCCGGCAAAGCGGGCTATTTTCCTCTCATAGATGCAACAAAAAGCGCTGGTCGAGCGATCTATGTAATGTAAGGATAAACACATCCCACTGTATGTATGAAATGATTAGAAAGCACTGGCCCTTATGTTCAAATCTATAAAAAAATATCACCATTATCGGTTGTCGCTGCTCTCGTTGAGCCTGCTCTTCGCCTGTACGCTGCTCTTGAGCGCCTGTAGTGGTCTTTCGCTGCCGGGTGGGCAAAACACCACCAGCGCGGCGGGAGCGACAAAGACGCCAGTGCTGGCGCCTACTCCCACGGTGACGATTGCGCTTCAGCAGCAGGGAACGACGCAATTGCAGGCCTTCCAGCAATGGATCGCGCTGATGCAGCAATACGGCGGCAAGGTAAGTACCTATCAGGAGCAATATACCAGCGATCAGCAAGCCCTGGCGGCGGCTACCTCGGACGCAACCTATCAGAGCGCGTTGACAACCCTGAATAAGCACGTGAAGTCCATCAAGCTCCCGGCGCTCAAGGCCGAGGCGGTGAGCCTGTTGAACAAGCTGGCCAGCGAGGCTAATAGCTGGGAGAAGAAGCACACCTACCATGATTCATACGATGGTGTGACCTATAACCTGGGCTATGAATACGCCGGCATTGTCAATTATCCCGCGCAGGGCTTGCTGGCCTCCGCGA
>DASZXF010000057.1:0-5506 GCA_035546055.1 Ktedonobacteraceae bacterium | reverse complement strand
CTCGCCAAACCTCATCCAAAAAGTGGGGGCGGGGCGCAACCAGCGCCCGGGGCCGCCTCGGAAACATCAGGGATGACTCATGGTGCCACTACTGCTTAGAAACGCGCCGGCGGGGGCGCGAGCACGAGCAGAGAGGGAACGCGTTCGGGAGCTGCCAGGCGCAGCAGGGCGTAGCCGGTACCGCTCATGCCGAGCATGAGGCCGGGCGTTTCGATGGGATGGGGAATGCCACTGACCCACCCCTGGGCCTGGATGTTTTGCAGGAGGACGGCCTGCAGACCGGCGAGCTGGTGGTGGATTTCATCGGAGGGCAGCAGACGGCTGGCCAGGATGAACGGCTCCAGATTACCCATGTCCCCGTGGCAAAGCGAGTGGTTGCGACTGAAGCCCTCGTTCAGGGTAGTGCGCAGGGCCGCCGCGATTTCCGCACGCACTGCTGCGTCGTCGTGGTAGGGAAGGCCGGCCAGGCGTCCCATGCCGACGCCGGCGGCACCGTGACACCAGGCAGTCATGTATTTATAGCTCGGCGTCTCACCATCAGGCAATTGCATGGACATGCCACGCAGGTCGGGCCAGTTTTGCTTCTCGGCGGAGTAGATGCCGCGTTCGTATTCCAGCGCTTGCAGGGCCGCTGTGTGGAAACGCGCTTCTCCGCTGACCTCGGCCAGGCGCAGGAGGTTGAGCGCGATACCAGCGGTACCGTGGGATAGACCGGCCAGGGGCAGATGATCCTGCTGCGCGCCCCAGGCGATTCCGCGCGCCATCGAGCGGGCATGGCTGAGCAGGTGATCGCCGCACTGAACCGCTGTGGCCAGCGTTTGTTCGTCGGGAGCGACGGCGTGCAGACTCAACAGGGCGGCGATGGCTCCCGCGCTGCCGGCCAGCATGTCAAATACTTCATCTCCGCTGACCATTTCCGCCACCAGCGGCAGGGCTTTTCTGGCCTGGGCGAAGAGATCGGGTTCGTGCCAGAGCGCGCCCAGGTGGGAGTAGAGATAGATCAGCGAACCGACGCCGTCGAAGGCGCCGATCTGCCGCCAGGACCAGTTCTGCTCAGCGGGCGAGAAAATCATCTGGATGGCTTTGAGCGCCTGGCGCGCCAGGATGGTGTAGCGCTCCTCTCCGCTGAGCAGACCCAGGTAGGCCAGGAAGATGGTAATTCCCGGCAGACCGTTGTAGAGGTCCGGGCCAGCCGGCACGGGGGTCCATTCTACGCCCGCCAGCAGGTTGACAACCAGCCAGCCTGCCGCGCCGTCCTCCAGCAAGGCCAGTTGCTGCAAACGATCACCGATGGCCCTGGCCCCGGCGATGAGTTGCTCAGGGGTGGCCTCTTTTTCCGCGCGCTGGAGCTGGAGGTTGCGCTGCGGTTTGATGGTCTTGAGATTCATCTGCGCGCAGGTAAACGAGGCGCTGATAATCCAGATCTGGCGCTCAAGATCCTGTTCGCTCAGGCGCTGGATGCCCTCGTTGACCAGTTCCAGGCCGGTGAGCGGGAAAAAGTCGAGCAGGCGCGTACCACTGGCAGCGCATAGATCGCGCGAAGCTGGCGTGGTGGTAAATTTCGGGATATCTCCCCCCTGGAGTTCCACGCACTCCGCCGCGATGAGATGGGCCAGGTGAGGCTGCTCCTCGACTCCCAGCCACAGACGATGAAAGAGCCAGTCGCGGTCCAGGGCATCGCGCAGCACGTCGGGATGGGAGGCATCGGAAAGCAGGCGCGCGTATTCGTAAGTCGGTCGCAGAAGGACGCGTACTTCGTCCCCGGCAAAGCGTGGCAGGATGGTCTGGACCAGTTCAGCGCGCGCGTTCAGCAAAAGACGATAGACCGTTGTAAAGCCAGAAATAATGTGTTGCTCGTATTGCAGCGCCTCGACCTCCGCGCCTTGCAGGGTGGGACGGTGGTCCGCGAATCTGGTCTCCTGAGAGGCTTTGTGAACGCGCATCTCATCGGTACCTGAGCTGGCCCAGACATTGACCGTCGTACCGGCGCGCTGGTTGGTCGAGGCGCCCAGGCCGCTTAAATCCGTCCCCTGCGTCTGCTCATCCAGCCATTGATGATGGGGCAGCAGTCCGACGCGCCTGACCGTGTGGGTGAGCAATTCGTAGCCATAGCGGTCTGGACCCTCGTATCTGACCGTATGAGGCGTAAAAAGAGTTTCCAGGTCGATCAACATGGGATCTTCGCCAACCGCCAGCAGGTTTTCCGCGTGAAAATCGGTCCCCTCCAGCACATAGAGAAGCGCCAGGTAGCCGCCCATGCGCTGATAGAAACGCTCCACCTCCTCCTGGCTGGTGCAGCCGTGGGCAGTCACACACTCGTACCAGCCATAGCTTGTTTTGTTGAGCAGCTTGAAGAGACGAAAAGCGGGCTGACAGCCCTGCGCGTTCAGCCAGGCCAGCGTCTCCTGAAAATGGACATCCACGGCCAGCGAGCGCGGTTTATAGACCACGCGCAGTCCTGTTTCCCAGGTCAGAATAGTCACGCTGCGCTCACCGCCGTGAGCATCGCCAGCCCCCTCACGGATCTCGCGCAGCAGACCGGGATCTTCACCCGGCGCGAAGGTCGCGCGAATCTCCTGCCAATCCGCGCACAGGCGTTGCAGCAGTTCCAGGCCGCGCGTTACCCAGCGCTCGCACATCTCGACCAGTTGCCGGGCCAGGACCGGGTACTCCTCCAGCAGGGTCAGCATCTTTGCGGGCTGACCAAGTTGTTGCAGAAAATATAGATAGCGCTCCTGGGGCGTCTCCCCCTGCAAGCGATTCTGCACGCGCGCCACATTTAACTCCAGAATCAGCACTTTGGCCGGTCGATTCAAGAGGCGATCAAGAAAATGAGGCAGGAGTTGAAAGGCCACCAGGCGCGGATCGAAGGGCGGACGGGGATAGCGCTGCTGGAGTTCAGCAACACCGGCCTGGAGACGGGCAAAGCTGCGCGCCAGCAGCGGTTTCAGAGCCAGAAAGGCCGCGTCCGAGGCCGGGTCGTGGCCAATAGTTTCCAGGGGCAGACAGGCCAGCACAGCGGGATCGCTCTGTGAGAACGCCTCCAGCAGTTCCGTCAGCCAGGCCGGCTGTTCCGCATACAGAGCGCGCACTTCTTCAGACCGCTGACCAAGCTGAGCCGCAAGCGCTTCCTCGCTCAACCCATCCTGTGCCAGGCGTTGCGCGAACAGCTCCGGCCTCTGGTGGAAAGCGGGATGATGCTGCCATTTTTTCAGCCGGCGGGCCGCCAGTTCGGCCTCAGCGGTTGCTGGCGGCTGGGAAACGCGGGCTTGCCGGGAAAGGCGCTCGCGCAAGGTCGCGGCCAGGTACCACTGCGCGCTCATTTCATCGGTGCGCGTTGCCGTTTCTGTACGAGATCCAACCTCTTTCATGAAAAACTCTCTTTCTATATAAGAGGGCCAGCACGCTTCGCCGGCAGGCCGGCCTCCTGGGGAGCAACAAAGAGGGGACCGTTGCGCAACAGTCCCCTCGAAAAATAGCGTGTCACGCCTCCAGAGGGAGAGGACGGCACCAATGCGTCACGCGGGTCGTTGGCCCTGGTGTCTCCATGCGACCGGCGCGCTGCTACCCGTGGTTAATACATACCTGGGAAGTGGGGCTGCCAATATTGAGCAGATCGAGGCCCAGAATCTTGACATCCAGTGAAAAGAGCGTGATATCGCAAATCACGGCATAGGAAAGGCAATGTTCAGCTCGCGATTTTGAAGCGGACGCCGCGCCCAGGGCGTGACGATTCACACCGAAACGGCTAGCACCTCCCTGAACCGCCTCCAGTTCTTCATCGGTCAGTTCCAGGGCACCGGCGGGATTGGCGGGCAACGCTTGCAACTCCTCTTCATTGAGGGATTGGCGATAGCTTTCGTCTTTCCAGGCGCGCACGATATCGAATTTCATGTGAAAGATTTCCTTTCTGTATCCAGGCTGATAAACAGAGCACTTGAAACAGCAGGCGGCTTGTTGCCGGACGTGCTGATCCTTCAACCATTGGGGTGGATCTTATCTCCTACCCATCATCGACGAGTAGGAGGTAAGATCCACCCCTCACCCATCAATGACAGATGAGGGGAGATCGTCAGAAAGTTCAGTTTAACCGACGTGAACGCAGGTCTGGCAGCGCGGGCTACCGATGTTCAGAACATTCTGGAGCGCAAGGACGGCCATATCATTCGAGAAGACATTGAGATCGCAGACTGCCACGACCCAGGAGTGAGAGTGATCCGAACGAGCAGCGGAGGAGCTGGTACCACCGACGCCTGCGCCAAATTCGTTCAAAAATTCGCCGTTGCCGCCGGCAATCGCGGTCAATTCCTGGTCGCTCAATTCACCAGCAGGACAGGGAGGCAGCGCCTTCAACTCTTCCTCGCTGAGGGATTGACGATAGTTTTCATCTTTCCAGGCGCGCGCAATATCGAATTTCATGTGAGTGTATCCTTTCATTCTTCGCAAAGATAATCTTTTGAGTATGGGATCAGCGAGATCCACCGTAGTTTGTATGGTCAGGGGAATTCGCCCTGACCAGCATAGACAGCCTGTTGCCAGGCAAATAGAGATAAATGAGCAAACTAGCCCGCGTGAGCGCAGAACTCATGGCGGGGGCTGCCAATGTTCAGAACATCCTGGATAGCCGCAATGCCAATATCATTGGAGAAGATATTGAGATCGCAGATGATCACGGCCAGCGAATGGAAATGGCGCGACGACGCAGCGGAAGAACTGGAGGCGCCCAGGCCAAACTCGTCCTCGTTAAAGCCGTTGCCCCCGAAACCGCCGCCGCCCTCGAAACCGCCACCACCAGCGATAGCAGCCAGTTCCAGGTCACTCAGTTCACCAGCAGGGCAGGGAGGCAGCGCCTTCAACTCTTCCTCGCTGAGGGACTGACGATAAGCTTCATCTTTCCAGGCGCGCACAATATCGAATTTCATGTGAGTGTATCCTTTCATTCTTAACAGAGATAGTGATTGAGTATGGGATCAGCGAGATCCACGTTTCCTCAAGGTGGTCGGGATGAGTACATAGCATCCCAACCACTATAAACAGCCTCTTCTCAGACAAATACAGATGGATGGACCGGATTAACCAGCGTGAACACAGATCTGATGACGCGGGCTACCAATGTTCAGAACATTCTGGAGCGCCGCTACAGCCACATCGTTGGAGAAGACATTGGCATCACAGATCAGCACAGCATAGGAATGGCAATGCGACGAGAACGCGGCAGAAGAACTGGTACCACCCAGGCCAAGCTGGCCCTCGTTAAAAAAGTTGTTGCCCTCGAAACCGCCGCCACCGGCAATCGCGGTCAATTCCTGGTCGTTCAATTCACCAGAAGGGCAGGGAGGCAGCGCCTTCAACTCTTCCTCGCTGAGGGACTGACGATAGCTTTCATCTTTCCAGGCGCGCACGATATCGAATTTCATCTGAGTAGTATCCTTTCATTCTTAACAAAGATAATCTTTTGAGTGTGGGATCAAGCGATCCCTGACCTTATCGGGTCGAGGTGGTAAAG
>DASZXF010000056.1:0-1738 GCA_035546055.1 Ktedonobacteraceae bacterium | reverse complement strand
TCATGGCAATAGTGGCTCACTGTTGCCATGATCAATCACCAGGACGCCTGTCAATCTCTCCTCTACTGGAGCCAGTTGGAGTCCTGAAAGCCGGTACGCGGCTCCCGTTGAGGTATGGACGCCGACGGATTCGGCGGCATCTGCTGCGTTGGCCTCCGTGGGACCGGGCTGCGTGGCGGACCACTCGGCGGCATCGGTGGCGGCGGGACCAGCGGCGGCGGCGCTGACATCGGTTGTGGCGGACCACTCGGCGACATTTGCTGCGTCGGCGGAGTTGGCGACATCGGCTGTCCTGGTTGTACGCTCTTGCTCTTCTGACTGTACTGGCGAATGACTTCGTTCAGATACGGATCGTTCAAATCAACCGGGGCGGGCGCGAAGCTGCCTCCCCCGGGATTCGATGGGCCGCCAGAACTGCCGCCATGCTCCAGGTTGCTCATCCATCCGGGAGTCCCACCCTGCGAACCAGCAAAAGGATCGTCCGGCAAACCATACATGGCGTTAAAGGCCTGGCTGGCCGGAGCAAACCCATTCGCGTTCGCGATTACGGGAAACGCGCCGCTGCCGGGCGGGATCATGCTATTCTCCCCCTGCGGAAAAATCTGCGGGGATGGCGGAATAAAGCCGTCTGAGAAGCCGCCAAAGCCTGCTCCATTACCTCCTGGCACGCCAAAGCCTGCTCCATTACCTCCTGGTGCGCCAAAGCCTGCTCCATTGTTTCCTGGCACGCCAAAGCCTGCCGGGCCGGGTCCACCGCTGTTCATGGGATTCATGACCGGACCGCCGGGCATGACGGGGCCAGGCCCACCAGCTCCCAGATTGCCAGTGCCGGGGGCACCGTTAAACGCGAGCTGGCCGCCATTCATGCCGCCCATGCTATCAGGATTGGGCACTCGTGTGCGTGACCAGGGACGCGCGCCGCTGGGCGGCAGATTGGGGCTGGATGCGCTCTGAGGCAAGAGCATACGGCGGAAAAAGAACCAGCCAATGCCCAACCCCAGCAACAGGACCAGAAAGACGCCGCCCACAATCAATACCACCCGCGATCCTCCAGCGTTACTGCTGCCTCCCTGACTGCCAGCAGGCGTAGATGTCGAAGGCGTAGACCCTGTGGCGGGTACATCTGCCGTCGCGGTACTGCTCGCCTCAGGTGTCTGCGTCTCATCCACCGTCGGGGTCACTGTTGGCGTGCAGGTCGCATCCGCGCTGAACGTGGTCAAATCACCGGCCAGCATGGCTCCCATCTGAGGCTCGCCAGCGCTGAATAGAACAACCCTCCTGCCCTCACCGCCAGGAGCATTGCCTGTACCTCCTGCCTGTGTGGTTGGTGTAGCCGTGGGCGGATCAGTTGGTGTGGGCGTTGGCGTGGGCATCTCAGTTGGTGTAGGCGTCGGCGTGGGGGTTGTGCCTTTGGTCGGCGTGGGAGTTGGCGTTTTCTGCCGACGCGGAGTCGGCGTCGGTGTGACGCCGCCGCCGGTGGTGCTGGTAGAGCCACTGGCCGGTGTAGAGGTCGCGGCGCATGTGCTCGTAGTATCGGCATAGGATCTGGTGCTGACCATCATCACGCTCCCCGCCGAGCAAAGCAGGACCGCCAGGATCAGAACACCCACTATAGCGCGCGCAGGCGTGAGGCGTGCTCGCCATCCTTGCGCTCCTGGACGCCGCCAGGAAACTGGATCAGGCTGGTCACTCTGGCCTGGATCAATGGGATTCTTCCTCATACAAAAAACTCCTCGAC
>DASZXF010000055.1:0-1543 GCA_035546055.1 Ktedonobacteraceae bacterium | reverse complement strand
AGTACTTTCCCTCCTCTCAGCACGCGCAGCGTGTCTCTGGCCGATGGTTTGACGGTCCGCCTCAACGAAGGAGGAGACGGTCGTCCTATCCTGGTTTTGCATGGCGGGGCCGGGCCGCAGAGTGTCACAGGACTGGCTGCGGCGCTCTCCAGCCGCGCGCACGTTCTGATGCCGACCCACCCTGGATTTGAGGGTGAGCCACGTCCTGAGTGGTTCGACAGCATTGATGACCTCGCTCTGACCTATCTCGAACTCCTCGCGCGACTCGACTTGCAGCATGTGCTGGTCATTGGCTCCTCAGTGGGTGGGTGGATCGCCTCCGCCATGACTGTGCATACTACGACGCGCCTCTCCGGTCTTGTCCTGGTTGATGCTGTCGGCATTCAGGTCGATGGGCATCCCGTAGCTGATGTGTCCACCCTCTCTCCCAATGAACTCTCAGCTCTCAGCTTCCACAATCCAGCGGCCTTTCGCGTCGATCCGGCAAGCATCAGCCCCGAGCAGGCCAGCGTCCGCGCGGAAAACATCAAGACACTCTATACATATGATCAAGGGCTGAAGATGGCAGATCCAAAACTGAGGCGCCGCCTTGCACGTGTGAATATCCCGACCCTTGTGGTATGGGGCGAGAGCGACCGCGTTGTTGATCCTGAGTATGGTCGTGCCTATGCCGGGGCGTTGCCCAATGCTCGCTTTGAAATTATCCCAGAAGCCGGTCATCTGCCACAGCTTGAGCAGCAGGAACGCTTGCTCAAACTGGTGTGGGAGTTCGCCGACAGCACCGCTCGCGCGTGAAAGCCAGCGATGCTTTCAGGGACTCCTCGCGCCGCGCGTGGCGAGCAAAAGGCGCGCTTATAACCAGCCTTTTTGTTCGGCCATGCGGGCCGCCTCTATTCGCCTGCGCGCTCCCCATTTCCGCATGGCTGCGGACAAGGCGATATGGCACAGGAGGGTGGAGGCACTCAGTTGACGCCCGCGATGTTCCCCGATTGCCTGTTGCGCGACAAAGACTGCCACATGATCGATCAACCGACGCTCAAAGGCGCTGCCGAGCAGGCTGCTGCCCCCTTCGATGAGAAGATGCATGACTCCTTGTTGCACCAGCAGGCGCAGGGCCGCCACGAGGTCAACCCGTCCAGCCTGATCAACTGGCGCTTCAATCACATGAACTCCCCGTTCGCGCAGGCGCCTGAGCTGGTCCGCCTCACCTGTCTCGCCGATAAGAGCGCACGTTCTCGGGGCCAGTTGCCGCTGGAACAGTTGGAGGTGAGCGTCCAGTTTCCCCTGAGAGGAGACAACAACCCGCAAAGGATCAGGGCGTGCTGCCCGCCGGTATTCACGCTCACCCTCCCGCAGACGCACAGTCAGGCGGGGATCGTCAGATACGCCCTTTGCCCGGGACGGGGAGGCTGCGCAAACGTACAATAGTGACAAACATCTCGACAGAGTTGCGTCAACGGAATAAAAACTTTGCGCGAGTAAGAAATACGGTTCTGATGAACCTGGTCGCGCAGGGAGGTGGCCGTAGCCAGCAGCGGAGGGA
>DASZXF010000054.1:0-8258 GCA_035546055.1 Ktedonobacteraceae bacterium | reverse complement strand
CGGCGATGGAGACGATGTACCAGGAGAGACGTTTATTCAATCCGCGCGTCTGCAGCGGGCTTTGCGCTATCCTGGCGGCCTGTGCTCTGGACCCGGCCATTTTTTTATCTGGAGGAATGATGATGGGCATTCTGCCAGTGGTTTGCGCCGGGCTCGACCTGGTCGCGGGACCGTCTGTTGCCGCTCTGGCTGTCTGCGCCGCTGGCGTTTTTCCAGTCAAGGCGAAAATCGGGATCTTCCCGGTGCCAGCCTGGGAAGATGGGGCAGCGGACAGGCCTTTATCGCCACTCAGGGGCAGTTGCGGCAGCGGAATTTCTCCCGGCGTCGCTGGCCGCTTCCCGGACGCGGAGATTGGTCCGCTGCTGCTTGGAGGACGCTGCGGTAGCGGAATCTTCCCGGTGAAATGAGGGATTGGGCGGCCTGTCGGCTCCTCGGCTAACGATCCCGGGGTTGCAGGGATCTGGTCCGGCTTATGCTGGTTTGCCGATGGAAATGCTTCGGCCCCACGGGAATCAGGTGGTTGTTCCATAAATGTGTACCGCCCCTTCTCTTGACAAGAAAACAGCTACGACGTTTCATCCTTCACTGACTATAGCGCATGAGAAATGCCAGACGTTACGATGGATCTCGAAAATAGGGCAAAAAGGCCATTTTGGTGAAAACGCCATCCGATCCCCCTGATAGCGCTCCCTGGTGCTGCAGTGCTTATCTTGCGGGGCAGCGCTCAGCAGCTCTGCAAGAAAAACAGCGCGGACCCGGGAATTTGTCGGCGAATGCGGCAAAACCACTTGACGATTCGCAAATTATATGATAAGGTGTCAACGGAAACGCAAGATCTACTCCCAAGAGAAGGTTATGAGCGAAAAAGGAGGTACGACCGGCCATGCAACCCACATTTTATCTGGACCCCCGCTATTCCACGCCGAGATTGTACCTTGAGGTATATTCACGATGACGCGCTCGCCTTATGAAGTTTTTGAACATACGGCGGATGTTGGTCTGCACGCCTATGGGCGGACCTTGCCGGAATTGTTCGTCAACGCCGCCGCCGGTATGGAGAGCCTGATGGTCGCGCCCGCGCAGATTCAAACGCAGGTCAGCCGTGAGGTGCGTGCTGAGGGGCATGATCTGGTGGCGCTGCTGGTCTCCTGGCTGAATGAGTTAATATTCCTGTTTGATACTGAATATTTGCTGCTCAAGCAGTTTGAGATCAGCGAGCTTACAGAGACATCTCTGCACGCCACTGTTGCCGGAGAGCCGTATAACGCAGCGCGCCACGACCTCAGTAGCGCGATCAAGGCCGTCACGTGGCACGAGGCCGAGGTCCGGCCCATAGCCGATGGCTACCAGGCGAGGATTATCTTCGATATCTAGACATATCGGATGCGCCTCGCCTCCAGGGGTGCATCTGAGCAGCGTTTCAATCCTCTTTTGCTTCCCTGAATCATGCCAGGACCGCTTTTCTGGTCGCCGGCTCATGTCTCTGTTTGCTGAGCGTGCGGCGGCCCGGCGGGCGATTTCATACTCTGCGTGAACTCGCTGTTTACGCAGATGAGCGACAAAGGAGGGAACCACCATGAGTAGTTTGCTTGTTCCTGTCACCACGGTCTGCATGGTCAACCCGGCTCGCGCGTCTTTGACCTGTTGCTGGATGGACAGTTCCAGGGCTGGCCACTTTTCCTGGAACTCTGGCGCGGTATGGCGTAGAAGGCGTACCGGTGCTGGCACACATGCCCTTGCATCTCGACACAATGGGAGGGTTCAGTAAGGGGAAGACGCAACATATGAGGCAGGGCGCGCATCTGCGCGCGGGCGTCGTGGTACGCTCCGAGCATGAGCGGCATGGTCCTGGCCGTGGGCGCGTGATTTTGCAGTATGTCAGCTATAACTACCTCTTTGGGAAGAAGAGCGATTACACCGATATGGAAACGAGGACAGGCGAGGAGTAGGGCAGCAAGCCGCCCGCTTCTTGTCGCCCGCGTAAGAATAGAAGAGAGAGACAGTGCGTGGCGCTGAGATGGCCCACGCGGGAGAAAATACCTTGGGCAATAGCAAAGAGAAGATTCCGTTGCAGCGCCTTGATCCTTTCCGCTGGCAGATTCCGGCCAGCTATCAGGAAGGCATGCATGTGCCTGGCGTCGTCTACGCCGATGACGAGTTGATCCAGCAAATTCTGGACGACAACGCTCTGCACCAGGTCGCCAATGTCGCGACCCTGCCGGGGATTGTCGGCAGTTCGCTGGGGATGCCCGATATTCACTGGGGCTATGGCTTTCCTGTGGGAGGCGTGGCCGCGACCGATGCCGAAACTGGCGTGGTTTCGCCGGGAGGGATTGGCTTTGATATCAACTGCGGGGTGCGCCTGATCGCCACCGAACTGCTGCATGAGCAGATTCGCGGACAGGTGGGCAAACTGGCCGACGCGCTTTTCTCCGCCCTGCCTTCGGGCGTGGGAGGAGCTGGTATGCGCGAACTGGACTTCCATGAAATGCGCGATGTCATGGTGCGTGGCGCGGCCTGGGCGGTCGAGGATGGTTATGGCCGCGAAGAAGATCTGGCAGTGACGGAAGAGGGCGGTTGTCTGGCTGGCGCGGACCCCGACGCGGTTTCGCCAATGGCTATCAAGCGCGGCATGAAGCAACTGGGCAGCCTGGGATCAGGCAACCACTTTGCTGAAGTGCAGATCGTGGATCATATCTATGATCAGAACGCGGCGGAAGCGCTGGGCATTGGACAACCGGGGCAGGTCGTTGTGACCATTCACTGCGGAAGTCGCGGCTTCGGGCATCAGATCGCCGAAGATTACATCAAGCTGGCCGAAGTCAAACAGGCCGGTTATGGCTTCAAGCTGGTTGATCGTCAGCTTGCCTGTCTGCCCTTGCAGTCCGAAGAAGGCAAAGCCTACATGGCCGCCATGGCCTGCGGAGCCAACTTCGCCTGGGCCAACCGCCAGTTGCTCATGCATGGAGTGCGTCAGGCTTTCGCCAGCGTCTTCGGACGCAAAGCGCGAGCCAAAGAAATGCCGTTGGTTTACGATGTCTGTCACAACATCGCCAAATTCGAGGAGTACGAAATCGATGGACAGAAACGCCGAGTATGCGTACATCGCAAGGGTGCCACGCGCGCGTTCCCAGCGCAGCATCCAGCATTACCTGAGAAGTACCGTCAGGTGGGCCAGCCCGTCCTTATCCCAGGAGATATGGGCCGTTACTCATTTGTGCTCGTCGGTGCTCCCGCTTCTATGGAGCAGAGCTTCGGTTCCTGCTGTCACGGAGCCGGGCGCAGGCAGAGTCGAACAGCGGCGAAAAAATCCATGAGCCCGCGCGAACTGCTCGATCAGCTTGACGCGCGCGGCGTCACCGTGCGCGTTCACAGCAAAAGTCTGCTCACCGAAGAAGCGCCATCCGCTTATAAAGATGCGCAGCAGGTCGTCAACGTGGTACATAACGCCGGTCTGGCCCGGCTGGTCGCGCGCCTCAAGCCCGTGATCGTCATCAAGGGATAAAAGAAAGAGGCAATGCAAGGGGCAGGAGAGCGGGCACGTCCGCTCTCCTGCCCCTTGCATTGCCTCTTTCTTTTATCAGGAATGATTCATAGATGGTTCGCTATCCAGCGTTTCCAGGGCATAGCGCAAGAGCAGGTGGCTTTCCGCTCGTTTCACGCTGACCAGGCGACTCCAGCGCGGGTCTGGTGGAGCGAAGATCTGACCTTTGACGAGGCCCGGACGCTCACTGGCGTCATCCCGGCCCGCGATTTGAGGCGCCAGCGTTAAAAAGAGTTCGTGCAGACAGCGTTCCGCGATAAAGGCATTCATCAGGCGTGGTCCGCCCTCGACCAGCAGAAGGTTGCTTTGCGAGACGCGGCGCACCGTCTGCACAATACGTCGCGCGGCTATGCTGTTATCGCCCTCTACCGCCATTACTTGTAGCGAGGCCGGCCAGGGCTGTTTCTGCAAGCGCAGCAAGCCCTGTTGTGTGGTAATAATCAGGATAGGGGTCTGTTTTTGCTGGAACGGAGGCGCGGCCAGATTCAACTCGCCGCTGGCAGTGACAATGACGTTGAGCAGTTCGCTGGTTTTGCCGAGCGCGCTGCGCAGTTGGCGATACTCTTCAGCAAAAGCGGGCGCGATGTCCTGCGGGGTCAGCACATGCACTGACTCCACGCGGAACGTCTCGGCTCCTACAATCACCGCGTCGGCGAGCGCGCGTAAGGTGCCTACCATCACCTGATCATACAGGTTAAAGCCGCTGATATCCCCGCCGCTCATATGCCCGGCGCTGTTCAGCGCGACCACTCCATCCAGGGTCATGACCATATTGCCGATGAGATAGGGAGCGCGCGATTGCTCCTGAACTGCCGCCAGACGCAATGGTGCCAGCACATCGGCCAGCTTGCCTGAGAGCGGCAGCGCCTCCCCCGGGTCTGTCTCAAATAAAGTTTCCAATCGTTTCAACGGTTCCATGCTTTTCCTCATCTGCTCTGTCAGGGCGCCGGGCAGTTTTTCAAGCAACTCATGCCGGCGCCGGATCTGTACCAGGGGCGATCAGGCAGATATCTGCCTGACCGGCGTAAGATGTTCCACTTCTCTCTTTATTATGGAAGAAAAACAAGGGCCGGCGTGTTCTTTTAAGTAGAGAAGCAAACAAAGAAGTACGCTTCTTGAAAAAACATCCTTGGATGAAGAAAGGAGGTGGACGGAACACATGTATCCATATACATCGTACACAGCGGTTTATACGCTGTATGAAGAAAAGCTGATCCAGGCCGAACCGGTGCTTGTTGAGCAGCGTTCGTACCCGGTGGTGCGCTCGCTGGCGCGTGCGCTGGGGCATACCTTCCTGGCGCTGGGCAACCAGCTCGTGCAGTTAGGGCAGTAAGCCCGCTCATGCAACATGTTTTGTAGACACAGTTACGCCTTCAAAATCCTATCAATGATGATACATTTCCCCTGATGACCAATGATGATACATTCTCTAAATGTATGTAACAGGCCGAAATTGCGCGTTTTGCTATGATGAGCATTTATAAGCATCTTCTACAATGGCGTTTCCTGCACTGTTTATGATACGCACAGGTGCTTGCACCCTGACGCGTGGACAGCGAAAAAAACCAGAGCGAGAGCAGACAGAGTAGTGTCAAAGCTCTCGCTCTGGCTTTTTGGTCGCCAGCGGGATTACATCACGCGAGTTGGTGTCACGCGAATGCCCTGACTGTAGGCGGCTGCCATCTGTTCAGGGGTATAGCCAATGCCTTTGATGCGCGGGCCATATTTCTCGACATAGGCTGCCAGGGTGATATTGACATCATGGTCAGCCAGCAATGTTGCCTTGCCCTCGATGGTAATCGGGTCGCTGCCTTGATTGGAATTGTCCAGGATCAGCAGCACATTGGGATTGTTCTGAATATTGACCAGCTTTTGCTGATTGGGTTTGCTAAAGATCAGGATAGCTTCCCCATCCCAGAGAAACCAGACCGCGACCGCGTGCGGACGCCCATCGGGACGCACCGTCGCCAGCCAGATCACCACATCCTCACGCAGACGCTGGTCCACATGGGCGTCCTTTTTATTGCTCAAATCCAGTAGAGATGCCATATAATACGTGCCTTCCTATTCGTCATCGGCTCATAAAAGCCAGAAGTGTGAGACATTTTCTGTTAGAAACGAACATTTTTGAGCGCCTTCGCATTCCCATTCACCGGATCTGCTCAAGCGATAATTACGCATGTAAGTAGATGTGTTCATCAGATTCTCTCCAGAAAAATGAGCAAGTAGCACGAATATGCAGATTTGTGGGAAACAAAGGTGATGTTATATATATGATATAAGCCACAATTTGTTGTGCTATGTGTGGGTAAATCGCGCGACTAACCAGCCTGGATGGACCGAGAAGTAGGAAGCTGGTGATTCTCTTTCTCAAAAATGAAACCTCATGCTATACTTAGCGCGGGACTGTCAAACGTTATTAAAGCCATCTGAAACGATAGCGAGGTGCTTCCATGTTATTTGCAAGAATGAGATTACTTTCGACCGGCGTTGAGGGCTGTGATGTGTATGGTGTCGCGGCCTGTTGTGTGAGAGAGGATAATGCATGCTTGCGAATACAAGGAGGTTCGGGGCATACCCGATTTTCCTGACGCTTTCGTTTGTCTATGGTCTGGCGACCACAACCATTTTTACGGTTAATCTGCTCTATCAATTTGAGATTGCCAGGCTCAGCCCCCTGCAACTGGTGCTGGTGGGCACGGTACTGGAGAGCAGTTGTTTTCTCTGCCAGGTGCCAACGGGAGCGCTGGCGGATCTGTACAGTCGGCGTCTGTCGATCATTATCGGCGTGGTGCTGACCGGGCTGGCTTTTGTGCTTGAAGGCTCGTTTCCGGTCTTCTGGCTGATAGCCGGCTCCATGATCTTTTATGGCGTTGGAGCCACCTTCATCAGTGGCGCGCAAGAGGCCTGGGTGGCCGATGAACTGGGCGAGGAGCGCCTGGACAAAGCTCTGCTGCGAGCCTCTCAGATGGGGCAGGTGGGGAACATACTTGGGGCTTTGCTCAGCGTGGCCCTGGCCAGCCTGCGTCTTAATCTACCGGTTGTGTGCGGCGGTGCTTTGCTCATCCTGCTGGGGATCTTTTTGAGTGTGTTTATGCCTGAGCAGGGTTTTCGCGCCCGGCCCGGAGGCGAACGCCAGTCCTGGCGAGAACTGAGTCGCACTTTTCGAGAAGGCTTGCGCGCGGCCTGGAGCAATCCTCTGCTGCTGCTGATTCTGGGCGTGGGCCTCTTTTATGGCCTGGCCAGCGAGGGTTACGACCGCCTGGGCCTGCCCCATCTGCAAAACGATTTCAGCATTCCTGGCTTTGGACCTTTCGCGCCGGTGGTCTGGTTCGGCTTTTTCTCTGTCCTGGGCAATCTGCTGAGTATTGGCGTCACCGAACTGGTCAGACGACACTTGAAACTGGAGCACCAGCGTGTGACCGTTCGCGCACTGCTGCTGCTAAATGGTCTGAGCATGGCCGGTCTGCTGGCTTTCGCCTGGGCTGGAAACTTCTTTCTGGCCGCTTTTGCTAACTGGTGGGTGAGTATCTCACGCAGCCTGAAAGAGCCAATTTACTACGCCTGGCTGGCGCGCAACAGTCCCGCCCGCGCCCGCGCCACCGTCATCTCCTTCGCCGGCCAGATGGATGCCCTGGGACAGATCATCGGCGGCCCGCCAGTTGGTTCTATCGGCACCATCTTCTCGCTGCGCGTGGCCCTGACAAGCGTCAGCCTCATCCTGGCTCCTATCCTGCTTCTCTATCTCATAGCCCTGCGCCTGATCCGTCGTTCACCAGCGGCCCGGGTCGCAACCGAGGAGGCCGCCACGCCGGCTTCGTTATAAATGCAGGGGTGCTTTACCTATCAGAGGGCACAACAGCCGTGGATGATCAGAAAATTCATGTCTCGTGCCCCTGATAGGCAGAGTTTGGGGCATTTATCTATGACTGAATTGGGTTAAGGCTCTTTGAAGGTCGTGGTAAACTTCCCACCAGGCCTCATGCCGTTCACGCCAGGAAGAAACGGGTGATCTATTTCCCGGCAGAGATTGCATCGCTTCCAAAGGATTTCCTGTTACATCGACTTTATGGAGAAGGATAGGGATCAGGTGCATGTCCCCTGTCTGTCTTCTGGCCAATGCTGTATGGAATTCCATGCCGGAACAGTAGCCGGTAGCCAGCAGGGCTGGACTCAGCAACAAAACGTAAAGCGAGGCCTCCAGCAGGCGCGGATCATTTACCTGCGACCAGTCAGTACCTCGTTGGGCCTGACGCTCTATCCATTCAGCGATAAAGCCGTTCTGCTGCAAATTGATGAGATAATCCTCAAATTCTTGCTTGAACACCTCATCTTTTTGCGCGTAGACGAAATAGAGCTTTTGCTGCTTGCGAGCCTCTGCTGCCATGCCTGTACTCTCCTCTATATACAATAATTTTTATGTATTTATCTCAAGATAATATCATTATACATCCATAAACATATATTTTCCAGACACTTCTCTCTTTTGGGCGTATAGCATTTCATTGCAGGTGAGAAGTATGCCAGCGAAAAGCATGCGGGAAGCGGAAAAGCAAGAGCGCCTGTTTGTTGTCTTTCATGAAGAAGCGCCTATACTGATTAACAAGGGCATCGATACCAGGTAAAAAGGGGCAGAGATGTCTCTTTCTGGTGGGGGTAATGCGTGCTAGCTTGAGATGCGGCGTTATCCTCTTTGCTCAGCAAGAGGGGAATG
>DASZXF010000053.1:0-2604 GCA_035546055.1 Ktedonobacteraceae bacterium | reverse complement strand
AGGAGGAGGAAGTGAGCGCCGAGACCGAAGAGGAGGAAGCCGTAGCCGAGGAGGCGAGCGAGGCGGAGGAAGTGAGCGCCGAGGCGGAAGAGGTAGCGGAAGAAGCTGTGGCAGCCGAAGCGTCCGCCGAGGAGGCGAGCGAGGCGGAGGAAGTGAGCGCCGAGGCGGAAGAGGAGGAAGCCGTAGCCGAGGAGGTGAGCGAGGTGGTAGAAGTGAGCGCCGAGGCTGGTGAGGCGGTGGTGGAAGAGACGGTGACAGAAGAGGTTGTGGTAGAGGAGACAGTTGTAGAGGAAGTGGTGACGGAAGAAGTCGTGGTAGAGGAGGGCGCGGCCAGCGAAGGCTTTGCGAGCAGCGAGGAAGGCGAGGCGTAACCGGCGGCGTACTCCTCAAGCGAAGGTTTGACAATGTAGTAGCAGCGTTGCATCTGCTGCCATGGGGGGCAGCAGATGCGGGGCAGAGGATAGCTTTTTCTTGCCAGGCGATGAACGCCAGTTAAAAGGGATGAACCGGGACTGCTCAGATAAACAGAGCCAGAGGTTTATCTGAGCGGTCTTTTTATCCTGAAAGCAGGGTGGTTTAGCCGCGAATGAAGGCCAGCACCTCGTCGCGCTTCTCTTCCATCAGGGCTTGCGTGCGCGCTTCGACATTCAGGCGCAAGAGCGGCTCGGTGTTCGAGGGGCGCACATTAAACCACCAGTCGCCGAAATCGCAGGTCAGACCGTCCAGGTGATCGACCGTCTGCGCGCTTTGACTGTAATGGGCTTCCAGAGCGGACAGTTTGCCCTGAGCATCGCTGACGGTGCTGTTGTATTCGCCGCTGCGTACCCAGTGATCCAGCGGTTTGAGCATTTCGGAGAGCGGTTTGCCGCCAGTCGAGACCAGTTCCAGAGTCATCAGGAACGCGATCAGGCCAGAGTCAGCGTACCAGTTATCGCGGAAGTAGAAATGGCCGGAATGTTCGCCGCCGAAGATAGCGTTCTGCGTGCGCATATCGGCCTTGATATGAGAATGGCCGACGCGCGTTCTGAAGGCTTTGCCGCCCAGCTTTTCAACCAGTTCCGGCACGCTTTTCGAGACGATCAGATTGTAGAGGATGGTCGAGCCGGGTTGTTTGCGCAGCAGACTATTGGCGGCGATGGCCGTGACCATTGAACCATCGACGATATCGCCGTGTTCGTCAACCGGGAACATGCGGTCGGCGTCTCCATCAAAGGCCGCGCCCAGGTCGGCGCCGGTTTCGCGTACCTTCTTTTGCAGATCCACCATATTCTCTGGCTCGATTGGACTGGCGGGATGATGCGGGAAACTGCCGTCCAGCTCAAAGTAGAGCGGAATCAGCGTGCAGGGCAGCTTTTCAAAGACTTTCGGCATGGCCATGCCCGCCATGCCATTGCCGGCATCGATGACCACTTTCAACGGCTTGATCTTGCTGACATCAATAAACGAGAGCGCGTGCTCAACGTAGTCGTTCAGGACATCGCGCCTGGTCACATCGCCTTTGCGCGCGGGCGTGGAGAAATCGCCGCTGATAGCCAGGTCACGGATCGCCGCCAGGCCAGTCTCTTTGCTGACCGGATACGCCTGGGCCAGACAGAACTTCATGCCGTTATAGTTGCCGGGGTTGTGTGAGGCCGTCACCATCACACCGGCTGAGTAATTGAACTTGCCCACCGCGAAATAAAGCTCATCGGTGGTCGTCATGCCCAGGTCGATCACATTGGCGCCCTGATCGGTGAGGCCGCGTATCAGCGCGGCGGCGAGCTGTGGAGAAGAGAGACGCATATCGCGCCCGACGGCGAATTCAGGCACCTGAAAATGCTGCGCGGCTGCTCGTCCGATCAGATAAGCAATCTCATCATTCAGCTTTTGACCGTAGATGCCGCGAATATCGTAAGAACTAAAGATATTTGGATCAATTTTAACAGGTGAAGTACTCATCAGCGTGAAAATTCCCTTCTAAGTTTCCAGATTTCCAGGAGAACCCAGGGATCTCCTGAGCTACGAGGATCGAAAATCTGCCCAACCTCGGTGAAGCCAGACCTGGCGAAAGCTTTGCGCGCGGGTGCGTTGGCCATGGCTGTTTCGGCATAGAGACGCATAAAACCGGCTGGCCTGAAAAGGTACTGCACCAGCACGCGAATAGCCTCGGCCCCATAGCCCTTGCCCCAGCTTGTCTTGTCGCCCAGGCCCAGCCCTATTTCAGCCTGGCCTGCGCGCAGGTCAATATTGAAGTACGTGATAGTGCCTATGGGGGTATGGCGCTCATCCTCAATAATGAACCAGACCTGTCGTCCATTGCCGCGCACGTAGTTACGCTCAAAAATGGGCAAAAAGTCTTTCATGGTTTGTGAGTACGGGCGATAGGGATCGTAGCGCCATACCTCGTCGTCGCGCTCCCAGTGAAAGACATACTGGGCGTCCGGCATTTGAGGGG
This sequence comes from Ktedonobacteraceae bacterium, assembly GCA_035546055.1. Classification (GTDB taxonomy): domain Bacteria; phylum Chloroflexota; class Ktedonobacteria; order Ktedonobacterales; family Ktedonobacteraceae; genus Paraktedonobacter. Next base: position 170 of record DASZXF010000053.1, on the reverse strand, counting down.
GACGCAGCCAGATGCGTTCGCCATGCAGGGGAAAGTCTACGTCTCGACTTTCCCCCTGACCCGGCGCCGTGTTTTGCTGTCTATCAGTCATCTTTATGCCAAACCTATCCTCTGCGCAAAGCTGGTACCCGCCGCCAGCGGTCCAACATGAAACGCTTCTGCCAGTGTTT
>DASZXF010000052.1:0-3089 GCA_035546055.1 Ktedonobacteraceae bacterium | reverse complement strand
AGCAGCCTGGAAATCGACGCCGAAATCACGCATGAAAAAGCCTGCGAACTGGAAGACCGCATCTGGGCACACATGGCCGAGGTCAGCAGCCTGCGCCCGGACCGCCTCGACCAGCTCGGCATCTTCTCCATCGGCAGCGAGTTGCGCCAGAGCGATCCCCTGGCCCTCACTCAGCTCATCGTCCTCTACCACGTTGTCAGCGCCCGCCACCGCATGCGCAACGGTCAGACCCTGCAACGCCCACACTAAAACAAAAAGCCGGGTGAGCGAGTGTCACCCGGCTTTTTGTTTGCAACTACTTCGCATTCACCTTCACAGTGCGCGCTTTGACATGCTCGGCTTTGGGCAGATTGAGAGTCAGCACACCGTTCTCATAGCTGGCCTCGGCCTTCTCGGAATTGATGGCGGCAGGCAGAGTAAAGCTCTGCTGGTACTGGCCGCTGCCGAAGCCGTTCCAGTGCGCGGTGGCGTTCTCAGGAGCCTTGTAGTTGACGCTCCACTTGAGGCTCAGCGTGTCCTGCTGGGCCGTGATCTCGACCTCGTTGGGATTGACCCCCGGCATGGGAACCTGGAGCACAAAGCCCTCGGCAGTCTCGTACAGATTCGAGTTGGTGCCGCGCGCGAACTGTCCGAAACCGTGGCGCGGGATAAAGCTGTCCTCAAACAGGCGATCCATGGCCTCGCGCAAAGAGACGACTTCGTTGAAAGGATTGTAGCGGGTAATGTTTGCCATAACTGTTCTCTCCTTCTGCTGCAATTGCTTATCTGCCAGCCCCGCTCTTTCCATCAGGCGGGGCGCTGGTGTTTTTTTGTTCTGTGGATAGAATACATCCCTTTGTGTTAGAACCACGTATGCGAAGTGTAAGAGTTTTGTTAGAAAAGTTGATACTGTTCCTATCAACTTTTCTAACAAACTCCAGCAGAAGCCCATAAGCAACATGCGCCTCCTCTTTCTTACACGTTAGCGATAAAAGGAGGGGCACAATGGGAATATTTGATACGAAGAGGAACATTCTGGCACTCTTGGAGTCTGGTTGGATTATCGAGTTGCGCGCAAAAGTGGTCAGGCAGATGTACCGGGGCTATCTCCAGCCAGCAAGAATACGCTATAATGTCAGGCAGGCACAGCCGTAAGGGTGTCAGCTTTCATGGAGTATTTACCACAAGGAAAGGCAGGCAAAGAGTTCATGCCACAGGCAAAAATTGGAGTGATCGGCGGCAGCGGCCTCTATCGCATGGAGGGAATGACCGAGGTTGAGGAAGTAGCGGTGGAGACGCCATTTGGCCAGCCCAGTGACGTGATTACCGTTGGCAAGGTCGAGGGGGTATCGATGGCCTTTCTGCCACGCCACGGGCGAGGACACCGCATTTCACCGACCGATCTGCCGGTGCGGGCCAATATCTGGGCCTTGAAAAGTCTGGGTGTGGAATGGGTGATTTCTGTCAGCGCCGTGGGCAGCTTGCGCGAACACATTGCGCCGCGCGATCTGCTTATTCCCGATCAGCTTTTTGATCGCACGAAAAGCCGCGTCAACAGCTTTTTTGATCCCGGCCTGGTTGTCCATTGCACCTTCGCCGAGCCGTTCTGTCCAACTCTGAGCACCCTGCTGTTGGGGGCCGCGCAGGAACTGGGCGATGTCACCGTGCATAAAGGCGGCACGTATGTCTGTATGGAGGGACCGCTTTTCTCGACAAAAGCCGAATCGCGCGTTTACCGCAGCCTGGGCATGGATATCATTGGCATGACCGCCCTGCCAGAAGCCAAACTGGCCCGCGAGGCCGAGTTGTGCTATGCCACCATCGCCTGTATCACCGATTACGATAGCTGGCACGAATCTGAGGAACCGGTGACGGTAGAGATGGTGGTCAATAATCTCAGCGCGAATATTACGAATGCCCAGCGCATTCTGCGGGCCGTGGCGCGCAAGATCCCCGCCGAACGCGGCAGCAATGTCTGCGAGTGCCCCTCGGCACTGTCCGCCGCCATTATGACCGACCGTCGCCTGCTCTCCGAGGAGATACAGGAGCGCTATGGCCTGCTCATCGGAAAGTATCTATGATAGAACAGATGGCACAAAAAAAGCCGCCAAAGCATTTGACAAGAGCGGCTGATGGGTGTACAATAGCCATGTTCCTTGAACGAACAAAGTAACTCGGTGGAACAGACCGGTTTTCTTCCAGTCCTGCCGGTCGGCGCAATCGGGTCCTGCGCGGCAGATGTTTGCTAACCCTGTCAGGTCCGTGAGGAAGCAGCAGTACGTAGACCTCTCTGGGTGCCGCAGGGTAGCCTGATTGCGCTGACCGGCAGGACCGGGCGAAAGCCGGTTCTTTACTGTCTTGATCCTCTGGCGGGGGTTTGTGGCCCGGCATCACACGGGCAAGCGGAGTCATGGTATGGCCTCACAATCTCTCTACCGCAAATGGCGCTCGCAGACCTTCGATGAGATGGTCGGTCAAGAGGTGATTACACATACCCTCAAGAACGCGCTTCTGGAAGATAAACTCAGTCACGCTTATCTCTTTACTGGTCCACGCGGTACCGGTAAAACCACCACCGCACGCCTGCTGGCCAAAACGGTCAATTGCACGAATGCTCAGAACGGCGAGCCATGCAATACCTGCCAGCAATGCCGCGAGATCACTGCTGGTACATCCTTCAATGTGATTGAGATCGATGCGGCCTCCAATCGCGGTATCGATAGTATCCGCGAACTGCGCGAAAAGGTCATGATGCCCCCGGCGACCGGCAAATATAAGATCTATATCCTCGACGAAGCGCATATGCTGACGACTGAGGCGTTTAATGCGCTGCTCAAGACGCTGGAGGAGCCACCGGACTACGCTATTTTCGTCATGGCCACGACCGATGTGCATAAAATGCTGCCGACGGTGCTTTCTCGCTGCCAGCGTTTTGATTTCAAGCGCTTTACGACCCGCCAGATTGTCGATCACCTGCTCAAAATTGCCAGCGCGGAAAAGATTGAGATTGAGAAGAGTGCTCTGGAGTTGATCGCCCGAGCCGCCGCCGGGGGTATGCGCGACGCTCTGAGCCTGCTGGACCAGGCGATTGCCTATTCAGGAGAGACGAT
>DASZXF010000051.1:0-9432 GCA_035546055.1 Ktedonobacteraceae bacterium | reverse complement strand
AAACCTCATCCTTTCTCCCTTGGGTGGGGAGGGGAAACGCGCCCTTGTGGCGCTGGAAAAAGTGGGGAGGACTGATATTGCCACGGAGCCGCCCTGGTGCCCCGGCGACGAAATAGCGAGGTTTCATTTAGCGCTGATTTTTCATCATCAGAGAAGCGCTGTTGTTTCTGCTTTTCTCTCAGGACGAAAGAATAAAAAAGGTAAGAGGGTCCAGCCCTGTGAGGTGTTATTTTGCCTTCTCCTGGCTCCGTCAGGTAGAAATACCTGTAATAGCAGCTTGCCAATGAGGACAAAATTCTATAGAATGGCATTGTCCATTTATGTGTAGATGTATGTTAATTGCTTCTCGTCCGCGTTTGAGCAGCTCTTTTGAGGAAGTAAAAGATGAAAAATCTGGGAGACACTATTCGCCAGTATCGAGTAGTCTGGAAACAGGACGTGTCCGCGAGCTCCGAGAGCTATATTGTTGAGCGTTCGCAGGAGCCGGGGACGCTCTATGTGCTTCGCCTGTGGCCGGAGATCCGCCTGACCGGCCAGCAAGATTCCAGTGATTTTCCGGTCAACATGAGTATATTGAAAAATATGCATTCTCAGTCCATTTTGCCGCTGGAAGGTTTCGGCTCCGATGAAGAGGATCATCCCTATCTCGTGCTTCCCTATGAGATGACGCGGCAGGAGAAATTGAGCGAGCGCTTGCGGCGCGCTCCTCTGAGCGTGGACGAGGCCGAGCGTGTGCTGGCCGATGTCGGTAGTGCGCTGGTGCTGGCGCATCAGCAAGGTCTGGTTCATGGTCTGCTCTCGCCTGAGTGTGTCCTGTTGAACGCCCAGGGGCAGGCGAGTCTCTACGGATTTTGCTCCAGTGCCCTGGACTCCAGGGAGGCGCGCCGCGCGCTGCCGGCTCGCTATTGTTTTCCCGAAGGGCGAGCCAGTCGCCTGGGCGACCAGTACGCGCTGGCGGGTCTGGCTCAGGAGTTGTTACAGAAGCCAGGGAGCGCTGAGAAAGACGCCAGCGAACTGCGCAAAGCCCTGGCGCGTGCTCAGGAGCAGGAGCCAGCCCGGCGTTTCCCCAGCGTCAGAGAATTTCTCGCGCAACTGGGTATCTCGCTGCCTGTGGAGCGCCGGGAGTCGGAACTGGAGCCGCAGCCACCGACGCTGGCCGAAAGTGCGCCGGTGTACTCTCGTGTGAGCGCGAACGATAGCACGCAAACGCAGCACAGCGCGCCGCAGGTCGAGACCACGCAACCGCAGAGCGGAACCTGGGGACCAGCTCCAATCAAACCGGCCCGGCCTCGCCTGAGCAAAAAGCAACGCCGGCGCCGCGCCTGGATCGCTCTGGCCTGCCTCTTGCTGTGCGTCTGCCTGGTGGTGCTGCATATCGAATTACCCGCCAGCGCGGCCACCGTCACACTGACGCCCACCAATCAGACCATCAAGCAGAGTTATACCCTTTCCGGTGGTACACAGACCAATCTGGCTGCGCACCAGGTGCAGACGCGTGAGCTGACCTACAAGACTTCGGTCAAGAAGAAGACTGCGCGTGTGCAGAACAAAGAGCATATTCCTGCCACCTCGGCCAAAGGAGAGGTTGTCTTTACCCAGATCTCAGGTGACATTGATCTCTCATTTTATGATCTGACCATCAACATCGGCAATGGTCTGAGCCTGACCGTGGATGACACCACCACGGACATGCGATCCGGCCATAGCTATACCGAGCCGGTGACGGTCGATCAACCCGGCACACAGGGAAATATCCCGGCAGGGTTCGTCGATGACACCTATCAGTTCGTGACTGAAGGCACGACTGCCTATATCTACAACTCCAAACCCTTTCACGGTGGCACGAATACCTATGATGGACCGGTGGTGTCTGCGGGCGATACATCTCCCATCGAAAGTGATTTTCTGCAACAAGAACAGCAGGAGGCCATGGACCACTTTAAGGGACAGCTCCAGCCCGGCGAGGGGTTGCTGAACAATTTTTCCTGCACCCAGAACAATCGCGAGCAGCCGGCCATCGATTCGCGTGCCGCTAATGTGACTGTGACCTCCTCCGCCACCTGCCAGGTTGAGGCTTACGATCAGCAAGGTCTGAACACGGCCCTGCTCAACGCCGCGCACGACCTGGCTATGAGCAAGTTTGATGCGCACTTTGCCCTGGTTCACCCGGCCACCATCACGATTCTCAACCCCGGTGTGCCGGGATTAAACGTCAGCGTTGCCCTGACCGTGCAAAGCACATGGCGGCTCTTGCTGGATGGACGCGGCACTCAGGCTGTGCAGCAAGCCCTGGCCGGGCTTTCCCAGGATGACGCTAAAGCTCTGCTCCAGAATCACTATAAAGCGCGCGTCACCGACCTCAGCCTGAGCTGGTGGTGGGGCGGACATCTGCCCGCCGATCCGAGCGCTATCAAGCTTGTCGCGCACTATCCGGCGACATAAAAGCAACCGCAGAGAGCCGATGGAGCAACGCCTCCATCGGCCTGTCATGAGAAATAACCGATTTATCAATACGGCGGCTGATTGAGAACTGGCATGATAAATAACAAACACGGCTGGCTGGGTCAGCAATTTGGCGAATATCACCTGACGTACTTTCTGGGGCGCGGCAGCTTTGGCGATGTCTATCTGGGAGAACATGTCAGCGATGCAAGTATCGCGGCTGTCAAGGTGCTGCACGTGCGGCTAACAGAGAAGAGGGATGTCAAAAGCTTTATCAATGAAGCTCGCACGATGCGCCTGATTCACGCCAATATCGCGCGCGTGCTGGACTTTGGCATCAGGGAAGACGATATTCCCTTTATCGTCATGGAGTACGCGCCCAATGGCACGCTGCGCCAGCGCCATCCCAGAGATAGCCGCCTGCCGCCTGCTACGGTTGTGCTGTATATCAAGCAGCTCGCGGACGCTCTGCAATATGCGCATGAGCGGCGGATTATTCACCGGGATGTCAAGCCGGAGAATATCCTGCTGGGTTCAAATTTTGAAATTCTGCTCAGCGATTTCGGCATTGCGACGGTGGCGTATAGCACGCATTCCGCCAGGGATCAGGGGCCGGCGGGCACGGCTTCGTATATGGCGCCGGAGCAAATTCAGGGCAAGCCGGTGCCGGCCAGCGATCAGTACGCGCTGGGCATCATGGCCTACGAATGGCTCTGCGGTGAGCGGCCTTTTCAGGGCAGCGCTATGGAGATTGCCATTCAGCATTCCATCGCCACGCCGCCCTCGCTGTGCGAAAAAGTTCCCGGCCTTTCACCTGAAATTGAGCAGGTCATTATGCGGGCTCTGGCGAAAGATCCCAAAGCGCGTTTTGCCAGCGTGGTCGCTTTTGCCAGCGCGCTGAAAGAGGCTTCGCAGCCCGCGCCGCCTGCCGGCACGACGCTGCTGGTCCAGCGTACCCATAACGACGAGATTCGGGCGGTGGCCTGGTCGCCGGATGAGCTACATCTGGCCTCTGGCTCGGCTGACGCTACTGTGCAGATCTGGCTGCCGGTCTGGGGCGCGGCGCTGATCGAGCGCGCACAGACCACATTAACCTACCGGGGACACCGCAAAGGCGTCAACGCCCTGAGCTGGTCGCCGGATGGACAGTTGATGGCCTCGGCCTCGCTGGACCGCACTGTGCAGGTCTGGGATGTGGCGACAGGGCGCCGGCTGCTCGTCTATAACGGACATGAGGGCTGGGTCAGAGCGGTGGCCTGGTCGCCGGATGGGCGTGCCATTGCTTCCGGTGCCTGGGACGGAGCCATTCATGTCTGGGACGCCAGCACAGGTGATCTGCTTTCCACCTACAGCGAGCATCGCGACGAGATCCGGGCGCTGGCCTGGTCGCGCGCTGGTACCCATCTTGTCTCGGCTTCGGCTGATAAAACCGTACAGGTCTGGGAGGTGAGCACGGGTCAGCCGCAGGTTGTCTACACGGGACATGGCAAGAGTGTCAGCGCGGCGTGCTGGTCGCCGGATGGACAGCGTGTTGTCTCCGGTTCGCTGGATGGGAGCGTCCAGATCTGGGAGGCGCAGACAGGCGCCCCCCTGCTCACCTGCCCTGCGTCCACAGCGGGCATCAACGCCCTGGCCTGGTCGCCGGATGGTCGGCGGATCGCGGGAGGCGCGCGCGATAACCATATCTCCGTCTGGGACGCGGCCAGCGGCCAGGTGCTCCTGACCTATGCCGCGCATACCGACTGGCCAATGACGCTGGTCTGGTCGCCCAACGGCAAATATATCGCCTCCGGCTCGGCGGACCAAACCGTCCATATCTGGCGCGCGGTTTAACCGCTTGAGCCGCCGCTGGTACGCCTCTCCTGATTGGAATGGTAATATTTCACATTTTTAACGTGCTGTATTGAATAATATTGACGTGTCGAACGAACTGACTTACACTGAGCTTGAGAACAATCAGAAGCGCGTAAGAAGCAGAATACCCCCTTTTTCTGAAGGATAGCGACTGATGACTATTGAAGAGATTTTGCTGAGTATCGCACACCCTGACATCTACAGGCTGAATATCTTCCGTATTACAGAATTACCGGTAGATGCCGAAGCTCGCGACCTCTCCCGCAGACAGGCCACCATCAAGCAGGCGCGTGATATCGGTGTGGCAATTCCGCCTGGATATGGTCGTGTGTTGCCCCTGAGCGAGGCTGTAGATGAGGATCTGCTCAGTGCTACGTTTCAGCACTTTGAAGATCCTGTGCGCCGTTTAACCGATGAATTATTCTGGTTCTGGCCACGTCCCTCCGAGACTGGCCGCTCGGACGAGAACCTGCAAGCTCTGGGCCGTGGGGAGATCGACGGTGTGTACCAGCGCTGGCGGCAGATGTCCGCCGCGCCCGATGACCAGGGGACCGCTCTGCACAACCTGGCGATTTTGCGCCATGTGCAGGCGCTGAACAGCGAACAGGCGGTTCTGGAGGGCACCCTGGCGGGCGAGGAGCAGCATTTGCTCAATTCGCGCTGGCTGGAGGCGTATTCCTACTGGAAAGCCCTGCTGGACAATGAGGCCTTCTGGAGTCGCGTCACGACGCGCATTCGTGAACTCGACGATCCTCGCCTGACTACTGGTATGGTGGTACGGTTCCGCGCCAGATTGCCCGAAACCTTGCTCACCATCAACGCGCGCCTGGCCGTGGCAGCCGCCGAACGCGGCCATGTGGCCGACAGCCGGCGCCACCTCGATCTGCTGCGCGCCTCCGGCTTTGCTCAGACCTTGCAGGATGATGTGCTGCATCGCGCCATCGAACCTCTGCAAGAGCGCGTGAAGACGCTGACGAAGCTGGCCAACGAGCAATCCGCCGCCGATCCCAGGCGGGGCAACAGCCTGGCCAATCAATTGCTGGAGCAGGCAAAGCCCCTGCTGGCTGTGGTGGATACGCTTTTGCCGGCGGGCGATGTCACCCGCGCCGGCATTCATGACGAAGTAGCCGAGTGGGCGCTGACAGTTGAGATTCGCTATGGCAATAAAACTGACGACTGGAAGACCTTTATGCCCCTGGTTGACCGCCTGGAGCCTTTGCAACCCGGCGAACTGGTGCGCACGCGCATTATCAAGGAGAGAGCAGCGGTCAAAAGTCTGATGGAGAGCCTGCTGTGCTGGTACTGCAAGGATCGGTACGCCGAAAAAGGCGCTACCAATAACGTCAAGATGTATGGCAATGTGCGGCGCTATTCCGTTGGCTATAACACCCGGCGTACTGAATGGCAGACGCTGAGTGTGCCCGTGGCCCGTTGCCGCGAGTGCCAGCAGGCGCAGGATAAAGCGCATGGTCTGTCAAGCGCCGGAGCATGGCTGGGCGCGCTGCTCGCGGTTGTGCTGGCCATCATCATCACGGTGCAACTGGTGGCCAACGTACCGCCCACCCAAAAATTTGACTACGCTACCGATACTTACACTCCCGCGCCGGGCGATCCTTCGGGCATGATCTGTCTGGGCGTCTTTATTGGCATTGCGCTGCTGATCGTCATTGCTGTCATTGGTTCAAGCATCGGGACAGCCATTGGCAGTAGCCAGTATCTCAAGCCGATCAATACGCGCAAAGCGAGCGATGTGAAAACCCACCCGCTTGTCGCGCAACAACTCGCCAAAGGCTGGAAGATTGGCAGCAGACCATCCACCTAAATAAATGTAGATCGACCTCGATTTTTCAGTATTCACGGCCAGGAGGCGCGTTTATGCCCCGCCCTGGATCATCTCGTTCTTCTGGGATGGGGCATGAGCGTTTAAAAAGCTCTGTTCTGCGCAACAGGCGCAAAGCAGGGACGATAGCTCTGAAATTTGTATGTGGAGGAAGGTACTCGTATATGTCCGAGCAAGGCAAAAGTGCAAACACCAGGCACTCGCGTAAACGGCTGCGTCTCAAGCTGCCGGCCTGGTCCCACGAACCCGCGCCCGCGCGCCAGCCGGCGGCCAATGCCGCGCTGGCTCTTTCGCCGGCTACCCTGGTGGTCGATGAGGCCGAATATCGCCGCCTGTTGACTGATATGGCTACCAATCTCTGGCGTTTGAAGCAGAAGATGCTCAGGCCAGGCACCGATGAGCCGCTTGAGGAGATGCGCCGGGCCTATCGCTCGTTTGAAGCTGCCTGGGATACCCTTTTGAGCGCGGGGGTTGATGTGCAGGAGCATACCGGCAGTCCCTTTAACTCCGGTCTGCTTTTGCATGTGCTGGCTTTTCAGTCCACTCCTGGTCTTGAGCAGGAGACGGTACTGGAAACCATCAGGCCGACTGTGTATTACAAACAGCAACTCATCCAGCCTGGGGAAGTGATTGTTGGCACACCGGAGGTATCCGCGTCTTCCGTGGCCGACCTTCCCCCTTCTGACAGCAGCGAATAAGGAAGCACGATTCATGAGCAGATCCACCATTGATTTCGGTATAGACCTGGGGACGACCAACAGCGCTATCGCCGTTTTACAGGGCAAAGATGTCCAGGTCTTCAAAAATAATGAGAGCCAGGAATACACGCCCTCGGCGGTCTGGATTGACCGCAACTATCAGCTTTTCGTGGGCCGCGCCGCCAGGGAGCGTCTCGAATCCGACCCCGGCAATGCTTTTAGCGAGTTCAAGCTGCAAATGGGGAAACACACCGAGTATCGTTTCACTCTCAGCGGACGCAAAATGAAGCCGGAGGAACTCTCCGCCGAGGTCTTGAAGTCGCTCAAAGGCAGCGTCATGCAGCGCACCCAGGAAGACATCAAGGCCGCTGTGATTACCGTGCCCGCCGCCTTCGAGTTGCATCAAAACGAGGCCACGCGCCGGGCCGCCGAACTGGCCGGCCTGACCCTCAGTCCGCTGCTGCAGGAGCCAGTGGCCGCCGCGCTGGCCTATGGCTTCCAGAGTCAGAGCGACAGAGCCTTCTGGCTGGTCTACGACCTGGGTGGCGGCACCTTTGATGCCGCCGTTATGCAGGTGCGCGATGGCGAGATCAAGGTCGTCAATCACGGCGGCGATAACCACCTGGGCGGCAAGCTGATCGACTGGGCCATTGTGGAAAATCTCTTCCTGCCCGCGCTCAATCAGCAGTACCGCCTGGCCGATTTCCGCCGTGGCAATCCCGCCTGGATTTCCGCCATCGCCAAGTTGAAGGCCGAGGCGGAGCAGGCCAAAATTGGTCTTTCCGACCATCAATCGCTGTGGATCAACATCCCTTTCCTGGGCCTGGATGAGAATAAACAGCCGATCTCCTTCGAGTACGAGCTGAAACGCAGCGATGTGGAGCGGCTGGCCGAGCCTTTTATTCTGCGCTCCATCAACATTTGCAAAAAAGTTCTGGCGGAGAAAAATCTGACCACGAGCAATGTCGAAAAGGTGCTGCTGGTCGGAGGTCCGACCCTGACCCCCTATCTGCGTGAGCGCCTGGTGGACAGGAGCAGCGGCCTGGGTATTCCCATCGATTTCAGCATCGATCCTCTGACCGTCGTGGCTCGTGGCGCGGCGATCTTCGCCGGTACTCAGCGTCTCGCGCAAGAGGAGAAAGAACTGGAGAGCCAGCGCCAGAAAGGTTTCTACACCATTTCTTTTCCCGGCTGGACCTTCCAGGGGACCGACAGCGAAACCACCGTGGGCGGCATCATCAAGGGCGCGACAGAGCAGAGCTTCCAGGGCTATACTGTCGAGTTCGTCAACGCTAATCTGCGTCCACCCTGGCGCAGCGGCCAGGTGCCGGTGGAAATGGGCGGCTCTTTCCTGACCACCCTCTGGGTTAAACGTGGAGAGGTCAACAGCTACACCGTTGAACTGCGCGATCCCTCCGGGCGACTCTGCCAGTGCGTCACTGATCCCGGCGAACTGAGCTATACCGTGGGCATGGTCATTTCCAGCATTCCCCTGACCCATTCCATCGGCGTTGCCCTGGCCAATAACGAGGTCGAATGGTTCCTGGAGAAAGGGCGCGCCCTGCCCGCGCGCAGCCAGCGAACCCTGCGCACGGCCTTTGAGGTTCACCAGGGCCAGGCTGGCGATGTCATTCGTATCCCCGTCGTCGAAGGTGAGAGCCGCCGGGCCGACCGCAACCGCGTGATCGGTAAGCTTGAGGTCAGCGCGCAACAGGTGCGGCGTACCGTGCCCGTAGGTACCGAAGTGGGCATCACTATCGATATCGATGCCTCGCGCCTGGTGCGCACCAAAGCCAACATTCCTCTGCTGGACGAAGAGTTCGAGGAAGTGCTGCACCTGGGCGGGGATGATGTCGTCCAGGATAGGGCCAGGTTACAGCGCGAACTGGCCGAGCAAAAGCAGCGCCTGCAAAAGTTGCAGTACCAGGCTGGCTTGCCGGAGGCCAGCGGCGCGGCAGATCCGCTGGCGCGCATCGAAAACGAGCATATCGTCAGTGACGCGGAAAACGCGCTTGACGCCGCGCAGACCGATCCCGAAGCCCTGGATGTTGGCGATAAGCGCCTGCGCGATCTCAAGGTCGCGCTTGACCAGGCCGAGGCCGCGCTTGAATGGCCGAATCTGGTCAAAGAGGCCGAAAGTCTGCTGGATTGGGGACGCGCCCAGGTCGAGAAATACGGTTCGCTCGACGACCGTCGCTCGTTCCAGCATGGCGAGGAGGAGATTCGCCGGGCCATTCAAACGCACAATCCCGATCTGCTTGACGCGCGTATCGAGACCTTGAGCGGCTTTGTGCGGCGTATGCTCGATAAAAACGACGTGCTGCCGCTCATCCGTTTCGAGTACCTTTGCACCAGGAAAAGCGAGATGCGCAATCCAGCGCAGGCTCAGCGCCTGATGGAAGAGGGGCTGCGCGCTGTGCAGAATCGGAACATTTCCTCCCTGCGTTCGATCAATCAGCAGCTCGAAGTTCTGCTCCCTGTGCCTCCGCCACCGCTGAGCATCGGCACGCTGACGCGGTAAGGCGCGATATTGTGACAGGGCAAGATGCACGCCGCAGGCAATGCCAGGCAGCATCAGCGAGGCAACACTCGCTGATG